>JBBSHK010000167.1:0-6803 GCA_038253185.1 Anaerolineae bacterium
ACGTTCGAGTGCAGACCCATTTCGTTCATCGCGTAAAGAATGCGCCGCTGCACCGGTTTGAGTCCATCGCGAATGTCCGGCAGCGCACGCGCGGTGATGACACTCATCGCGTAATCGAGATACGCGCCCTGCATCTGGTCTCGAATGTCCGTCCCTTTTACAATCCCAATTTCCATTTCGTCCTCCTCATCCGTTTGCCGAACATTGAAATCAAGTCTATTTTCCGAGCTTTTCTGCGGCAAACGCGCCGGGCTATTTTATCATAGAATCGAACAAATGCGCTATTCGGAATTGGAGGGGCGAAGCATTTGGCGAAACATAGTTGCGCCACAAAATACTTCGCCCCTGTTCGGTTTAGAGATCCGTAACGACGACCGGATCGGGCACGGCGGTTGCGACTAAAACCGGCACATCGCGAGTCCGCGCGGAGCGCGCGTACAGCAGCAGCGTCGGCGCGAGCATTACCCCCGCGACGACCATCGCCGCCGGGAGTGAGACGAGTGTCGCGAGCGCGCCGAGAATCGGACCGCCGATGATTTGTCCGAACGCATTGAATTGACTCCGCATCGAGAATACGGTCGCGCGCACGCTCGGCTCCAGACTCTGGTTCATCCACGCCATCGAAAGTGGACCGCCCGTACTGCGCGAGGTATTCAGCATCAAGATCGCGCCAATCGCCAGCGCAAAGTTTCCGGCAAGACCAAAGGTGAGGATGCTCACGATGATGATCGCATCCGCCGCGAACAAGGCGCGCGTCACCACCGCGTGACTGTTCGTGTCCACGCGTCGCCGCACGAATTCGTTCGCCGCGATGCTGAGCAGAGAGGATGTCGCGCTGATGATGCCAAACCACGCAATCGGCGGCAGACCGTCGAGTTTCGGAATCACAAAGTTTTGCAACAGGTGTGGCGTCCACAGGCGATCATATCCTTCACTGAACGCGCCAAAGATCGCTTCGATCACGAGAATCGTAATCAGCACGCGACGCACGCGCACCAACTGCAAGCCACCGCGAAACGTAAAGACCATATGCTGGAATGAATTGCGGTCTTCGCGCGGCTTGGGTTTGAAGCCGTGCTCGGTCATCGTGATCATCAGAAAAACACCGATGGCGATGATGCCCGACGCGCCGAGCACTATCGGCAACTGCAGCGCCACATTCGCCAGCAGCACGCTCGGCACAATCCCCGCGAGCGCGCCGAGTCGTCCGTATTGGGCGCCGCGCAAGTACGCCGCGCCCGCGTGCTCTTCGCCCAACTCATCCGCGATCCATGCCTCCAGCGCGCCGCTCATAAAGGTATAGCCGATTCCGGAGATCACCATCGCAAGGAGAATCACTTCAAAGCGCGGGACCACACCTTGTAGCAGCGTGCCCGCGCCCACGAGCACAAACCCAAGGATGACCGACAGCCGACGACTGTATACATCGGCGATGACGCCGGTCGGTACTTCAAACACGAACGCGGTCGCCTCCAGCACCGTGCCGACGAGCACGAGTTGCAGCGGATTCAAACCCGCAATCGTCACCTGATAAACCAGGTTCACTGTCCAGACCATCGAAAACAGGAATGACGCCGCGAACTCTTCGATGAGGTAAATTGTGTACGCGTCGCGTTTTTTCAAAAGGGAACTCATTTCATTGCCTCATACTCAGATAACTCTTGTAGCGACGTGTGGCAATTTGCCCCGCTTCGACCGCGGCTTTGATGGCGCAGCCCGGCTCGTGCGAATGCGTACAGTCCACGCCGAATTTGCAGGTTCCCAAGTACGCGCGCATCTCCGGGAATAATTCCGCGAGGTCTGCTGCGTCAATTTTCCACAGACCGAACTCGCGCATTCCCGGCGTATCCACAACACTTCCTCCACCATCGAGTGGAAACATTTCGAGATGCGTGGTCGTGTGCTTGCCCTTGTTCCAATAGCGGCTGACCTCTTTGACACGCAGACCGAGTCCGGGTTCAATCGCATTCAGCAGTGTTGTCTTGCCCACACCGGATTCTCCGATCAGCGCAGACACTTTTCCCGCGAGACCGCGTTTGAATTCTTCAATTCCCAAACTGTGCGCGGTCGAGGTGAGAATCACCGTGTAACCGATTCGCTCGTACACACGCGCTTCAGCCGCGAATATTTCGGGACTCACGAGGTCCATTTTCGTAAAAGCGATGAGCGCCGGAATGTCGCACGCTTCCGCGCCCGCGAGATAGCGGTCGAGCAAACCCCAATCCGGCTTGGGCTGCGCGGCGGCGCACGCAATCACGATCTGATCGACATTCGCGACGATAACTTGTTCGAGCGGCTTGGGTCCCGCGGCGCGGCGGGTCAACTGGTTTCTGCGCGGCAGCACTTCTGTGATCATTCCCGCGCCCGCGCCGGCGTCGACGAACGCCACGACATCGCCGACCGCGACCGGGTCCACTTGTTTGATCTCGCGCACCGCGACTACGTGCGGCGTGATCGAGGTCGGCGCGGCGATGGGATATTCGAGCTGCTTGCGCAGTTGATTCGAGATCGAGCAGACGACAGTGCGCCCATTTACCTGCACCGAATACTTGCCCTGACTTTTTTTGAAAACTGTTCCTTGCAGAGCGTCACGAACTTGACTCGCGTCTTCAAAACGCAACATTTATTTTCCTCTCAGACTGAATCGTAGTGGCGAAAAAAATCGCCACAGGTTTTTGATCCCGCGGCGAATGCGCGCCCGAATATCTGGGCAACAAAAAAGCCGCGGGCACAGAGTGCCCCCGCGGCTCGACAAGTTCAGTCGAAAGAGGAATTAGTTACAATTCGCGTCAGCAGGCGCACTCGTATGGCACAACATTAAATTCGCAACAGACGGGGAAACAATTTTCATCGTGCGCCTCCTTGTGGAATGTTGGACAGAGTTTACCACAGTATCTGGAGTCGTCAAGTCGTATAGACCCGAAGGATTTTTACAGTGGGCGCGACTTGATAGGCAACGTTCTTGAAAACCCTTTGTAGGGCTTGTCCCGAAAACCAATTGCCGCGTATAATTCCTGTGTTCCACTACCGAATATGACTCGAACCAAAACCGTCGCGCTGATCGAAGTGACCCTCGCGGTAATTTTTTGGGGCGCCTCCTTCATCGCCACCAAAATCGCGCTGCGCGAAATTTTGCCGATCACCGTCATCTGGCTGCGCTTTGGCATCGGTGTAGTCGTACTCGGTATCGCCGTCATCGCGCGTAAACAATTTGCGCTCATCCGCGTGAAAGAGCTTGTGTACTTTGCGCTGCTCGGCTTTCTCGGTATCACCTTTCATCAACTGCTGCAATCGAATGGACTGCTCACTTCGCAGGCGACCACCACCGCGTGGATTGTTTCGACGACGCCCGTGTTTATCGCCGTGCTGAGTTTTTTCTTTTTGAAAGAGCGACTGGGTTGGCTGCGTGCGGGAGGGATTGCGCTCGCCGCGCTCGGCGTGCTGCTCGTCGTCAGCAAAGGCGATGTGAACGCGCTCGCCATCGGCAGGTTCGGCGCGCCCGGCGATATTCTCATCCTCATCAGCGCAGTGAATTGGGCGGTGTTCTCGGTGGCGTCGCGTCGCGGCTTACGTATTCATCCCGCGACGCGGATGATGTTTTATGTGATGAGTCTCGGCTGGCTGTTCGCCTCAATATTTTTCTTCGCGAGTTCGGGACTTGCAGACATCGCGCACCTGTCAATCGATGGCTGGCTCGGCGTTGGCTTTCTCGGAATTTTTTGCTCGGGCATCGCCTACATTTTTTGGTACGATGCGCTGCAAATTCTGCCCGCGTCGCAAGTCGGCGTCTTTTTGTACGTGGAACCGTTCGTCGCGGTGATTGTCGCCGCGCTGATGCTTGGAGAAAATCTGGTGCTCGGCGCGCTGCTCGGCGGCATTTTGATTCTCGCCGGCGTGTGGTTGGTGAATCGTCCGCGCGCAGAGAATTTGCTTTTGGAAGAATGAGCGCGCCCGCGCAAACGCGAACGTGAGGTGAGATTCCTCGCGTTCGCGTTTTTATTTTCTATAAAGCAAAACGCGCTAGCCGCGCGTGAACGTGATGGGCAAACTCTTGACGCCGTACACGATCATACTGGGCAGCCGCTCTAGTTCGACATCGAGTACACGCTCGACCGAACTGAATCGTTCCAGCAGCGCGGCGAGCGCGAGCCGCGCTTCCAAACGCGCGAGTGGCGCGCCTAAACAGTAATGAATGCCGTGACCGAACGCGAGATGGCGACCCGGGGCGCGCTCGAGGTCGAATCGTTCCGCATCCGCGAATTGCTTTTCGTCGTGATTCGCCGAGCCGATCCACGCTACGACCCGCGCGCCGCGCGGAATCGTCTCTCCGCTCAAACTCACATCCGTCGCGGCGACGCGAAACATCGACTGAACCGGCGCGCGATAGCGCAGTACTTCTTCAATCGCTTGCGGTAAGAGTTCGGGATGTTGGCGCAGGCGGGACCACACTTCCGGCTGCTCGGTAAAGCACAGCAACGCGTTGCCGATCAAATTCGTTGTGGTCTCGTTTCCTGCCACCAGCAGCAAGACACAAAAGCCCAACACTTCAATCAGTCCGAGATGCTCGCCCTCAATATTCGCCGCAAGCAGTCGACTGATCAAATCGTCTTGCGGCGCGTTCGTGCGCTGCTCGATCATCTCGAAAAAATACGCGCTCATCTCCAACACCGCGCTGTTGCCGGTGAACTGTTCAATATCGACATTCTCTCCAAAGCTCGCCATCGAAACCACCGCGTCCGACCATCGCTTGAATTGCTCGCGATCTGCCGCCGGCACGCCGAGCATTTCCGCAATCACCGTGACCGGCAGTGGCTCACCGAAATCGCGAATCACATCCATCTGTCCGGTCGGCGTCACGCGGTCGAGATATTCCTGCACCAGAGTTTTGATGCGCGGCGCGAGCGCGTCCACCGCGTTCGGCGTAAAAGCTTGCGTCACGAGATTACGCAATTGGCGGTGGCGCGGCGGATCAGTGCTGATCATACTCGCGGAAAAAGGTTCATCCGCGTTGGCGTCACTCTCGCCGCGGAACTGCGACGAAAAGGATTTGAAATCGGACAGCACCTGCTGAACGTCCTCATAGCGGAACACATTCCAATTGCGGCGACTCGGATCAAAGTACACCGGATTCGTTTCGCGCATCGCGCGATAAAATGGGAACGGGTCGAGTTCTCGCTGAACGGTATTAAGAGATACAGCCAACACAATTAGCCTCCGAAACTGCGCGCGGATTTGAAAAACTCGGATAGACTCTCAAGAGCGCTGGATTGTATCACACTCGCGCGCAATAAAAACCGCGCTCCGTTGACGCGGCGGAGATGCGATGGTAGCATCAGCGGCGCGAGTAAAATTTCCGAGCGATAGCCACTCTCTCGAATGATGCTTGACCCTAACGCGCAGAATAGAAATAATCTTCTGACCCATACATTAACCCAACTCGATTTACTCGACGGACATTCTTTCGAGAGTTATGTGGCTGAGTTGCTGCGGCGGCAAGGATACATCGTCACGCGAACGAAAACGTCGGGTGATCTGGGCGTCGATCTCGTCGCGGAAAAATATCCGCTCCGTTACGCGGTGCAAGTGAAACGTCAGTCCGCGCCTGTATCGCGTCGCGCGGTGAGTGACGCGGTCGCGGGAAAAGCGTACTATGCGTGCAACGCCGCGATGGTGATTACCAACAATTATTTCAGTCGCGGCGCCGTTGAGCTCGCCCGCGCCACCGGATGTCAACTTGTGGACCGGGATGAGTTGACCCATTGGATTCGCGCGTCCGGTGGAGCACCAGCACAGATTGCCCGCTGGCTGCCGTTCGTAGCCAACTTGCCGGCGCGCTGGCAAATACCGCTTCTCGTTGGACTGATTTCTTTTTTGTTGACCGCCGCCGTCCTATTCTCGCTGCTCGTCGTTTACCACAACTTGTTTCAAAATGGCACATCCTGGTGGCTGTACCACTAGGGCTGAATGTACTCAACAGAATCATCGCTGCGCTGGGGCAGATTGCAGAATCATTTATGGCATGGAGGTAGGGGCGATGCCTTGTGCTCTCCCTTTGCAGCAACCATAAATGCAGGAAGGGCGACCACAAGGATATGCCCCTCCCAACTTAAATCCGCGCGGGATCTGTCCTAATCTGGACGTAAGCAATACCCCCATCGAGGTTTTGAAACTCTTTCGTTAACAACTGCCGCGTCCGTTTAGATTACAGTCTGCGTAAAACTTTGCAGCCGGTTCCCACCTCGTCGTTGACACTCGAAAATGCGCGTGCTATACTTTCGCTGAATCATTCACCGTACCCGATGTGTTTTCCCCGCTCTCTGCAGCATCCGACTTGTTCCGCATGTATGAACGCTTTTATTGCTCGCCGACGGAGGTGACCGCCATAAGCCAATTCATCCGCGTGATCTACCGTTCGTCCGTTGCACGTACCACTCTAGTTTCACTCTTCGAGGAGGAGGAGCAAGATGAATCCTGAAAGCAAAGACCCCTCTGTGACTTCCGGCGTACAAGCCGCTGCGGAACCGACTGCAACACGTCCCCTCACACGTCGCGAATTTTTCAAGGTCGCGGCAACTGCCTCTGCCGGGCTCGCGCTCGCGGCGTGCGCGCCTGCCGCCGGTCCCGCGCCCGCTGGCACCGGCGCGCCTGCCGCCACCGCGCCGGCAGTTTCAAAAGGCACCGCGCTGAATATGTTGCAGTGGTCACACTTTGTCCCCGAAGGCGACAAATTTTTTGACGCCAAAGCCGCAGAGTGGGGACAGAAAAATGGTGTGACCGTCACCGTCGAGCACATTAACGCCAAC
>JBBSHK010000168.1:0-6765 GCA_038253185.1 Anaerolineae bacterium
ACGCAGGTCCCAACTCACACCGGTTGCGCGCAGCAGCGGACCCGTGATCGAGAGATTGAACGCGTCCTCGCGCGTGTATTCGCCGACGCGCTGGGTGCGTTTCAGCCAGATCGGATTTTTGTCTAACAATGTTTCGTACTCGTGAATACGCGGCGGCATAATTTTTAGAAAGTTGCGCACCGCGTCCGAGAAACCGAGCGGCACATCGAGCGCAACGCCGCCGATGCGAATGTAACTCGTCATCATGCGCGCGCCGCTGACCATTTCAAAAATATCCAGCGCGGCTTCACGCTCGCGAAAAGCGTAAGTGAAAATACTGACCGCGCCAATGTCCATCGCATTCGTGCCGACCGCAACGAGATGTGAGGCGATGCGCGTGATCTCGCTCAACAGCACGCGCAAAATCTGCGCGCGTTCCGGCACCTCAACCTCCATCAATTTTTCCACCGCGAGGCAGTAGCACAGGTTGTTAATGATAGGCGAGAGATAATCCATCCGATCCGTCAGCGGAATCGTCTTTATATAGCTCTTGTACTCCATATTTTTTTCGATGCCGGTGTGCAAGTAACCAATGTCCGGCATTGCGCTGACGATTCGCTCGCCGTCGACTTCGAGCGCCACGCGCAACACGCCGTGCGTCGAAGGGTGATGCGGTCCCATATTGATCAGCATCGTTTCGCGCGTGGGGTCATCGCTGTTGAGCGGAGTCGCGGTCAGCCCGCCGCCGACTGAAAGTCCCTGTGGGAGCGGAATCTCGGTCGCAATTCCACTTGGCGCGAAAATTTCCTCTTGTGTCTGGCGCGGCGGTTGATTTTTTGGTTTGCTCGCTTCGACTTCGCGCACGTTATGCGTGAACTCGACCGTTTCATAGCCGAGCGGATTATCCTTCCGCAGCGGGTGACCGACCCACGTGTCCGGCATCAGAATGCGGTGCATAAACGGATGCCCGACAAAATTGATGCCGAACATATCAAAGACTTCGCGCTCGTAAAAATTCGCGCCCGCGTAGGTGGACGTGACGCTTGGAATGTTGGCATCGAATTCGCCAACTTGTACGCGCAGCCGCAAGCGCGTTTTATTCGACAATGAGAGGAAGGAATAGAGCACGTCAAAGCGCGGGCGCGGCTCGATCAACTCGCGTTCTTCACCGCCCTGCAATGTTTCCGCATAACGCACCGGCGAATCCTTGGCGTGAATATCCCAATCGAGCGCGGTAATATCAACCAATTCTTCAAATCGTAATTCGTCGCGGAAAAAACGCGCGATATCGGGGAGCGATCCGCGCGCAACCGCCACCGTCGTCTCACCGCGGAATTCGTACACCTCGCGCAGCGCGTCGGAAAAATTTTCGCGCAGGCGCGCGACGATGTCGCCCGGTTCAGTTTCGAGAGCGTGCAGGACTGGAACTGTGGCAACTGCCATTGATTCTAACTAACCTCGCAGTCCCAATCCCTGAATCTTGATCTGTCCGCGCGGCTCGCCCTTTTGAATTTTTTCGTGGAGCATCAAGATGCTGTCCATCAATGCTTCGGGGCGCGGCGGGCAGCCGGAGAGGTAAACATCGACCGGGATGATTTCATCGACACCTTGTAGAATCGCGTAATTGTTGTACACGCCGCCACTTGAGGCGCAGTCGCCCATCGCGATCACCCACTTGGGTTCGGGCATCTGTTCATAGAGTTGGCGCACGATCGGCGCCATTTTGCGCGAGACGCGACCGGACACGATCATCAGGTCGGCTTGGCGCGGCGAGGCACGATAGACTTCCATTCCAAAACGCGCGAGGTCAAAGTGCGACGCGAAGGTCGCCATCATTTCAATCGCGCAGCAGGCGAGACCAAAGAGCAGGGGCCACATAGACTTGGTGCGCGCCCAGCGCACCGCGTCATCGAGTTTTAAAAATAAAGTGCCGGGCGTGCCGGACTTGTCTTCCGGTCCACGAATCTGTTCAGCAGGAATAATCGGGTTAGCCATATTTCATTCAACGTTTTCTTAATAATCTTCAACCGCGCTGAATTATATCACCGCGAGAAACGCTTGTAAAGCATATCACAAAGACAAACAAAATAAGGGCGACTCATGAGTCGCCCTTACGAAATAAACTGCGTAATCTGATTGTGCTAATTGTTCATGAAGGGTATAGGTTCTCCTTCAACGTATCCATAAACGTCGAATTACGCCAATTGCTTGCCGCTTCAAGTCGCGTCGCGAGTCAAGTCTTTGCTCTATCAGTTTGTGAATACGTTGACTCCGTGTTTCTCCAGCGGCACTTGCGGTCGCGTCAACAATTCTTTCGCGACTTGCAAAATCGTCGGCGGATGCAAAAGCATATTGGCGTAGCTCGCATTCGCCATCGGACACGCGCATTCGCCGGCAGAGATGCTCGCGCGCAACGCTTTCATCGTCCCCGCTTTTTCAAACCAGATCGGGCGCAAGTCGTAATCGGTCTCGCGCAAATTCCCGACCGGCTCGGCGCGAATGCAGCACGACCACACGTCGCCGTTCGGCGCGATGTGACCGCTCGCCCAACCGGCAAAGCAGGGAATGACTTGTCGCTGTTCGAGCAGCGTGCGCTTCGCGAGCTGGTAATAGTGCGAGCGAAACGATTGCGTGAATTTTGCAAAGCCTTGCGCGGGCGCGTCGTGCGCGCGTTCGCTCAAGAAATCGGCGATGGGCGCGTAATCTTTCGCCAGCGGTGTAATGTCCAAGCCGACGGTGTCCAACTCGACGCGTTCTTCCGCGACTTCGGTGATGTACGAATCGGGATGCAATTCCTGCAAGCCAGTGTAAATGTCGGGGAAACGTTTGATATTGAATTTCGAGATGACGGTGTGAACGGTGAGCACCAGATTCTTTTGCGTCTTTTGCAATTCCTTGAGCGCTGCCCACGTTTTCATCGAACGATCCCAATTGCCGGGGACGAGGCGAATGTCGTCGTGCTCTTTGCCGATGCCGTCGAGCGAAAGATTGATGCCGATGCGCGACTCGGGCGCATTCTCACAAATGCGTTTCACGCCTTCGAGGATGCGCGGGGTCAGAATTCCGTTGGTCGGAATTGTGATATATTCGGGGCGACAATATTTGTACGCGGCGAGCACCATATCCGGCAAATCTTTCCGCAAGAACGGTTCGCCGCCGGTGAAGGTCATATAAATCGGACCGCGTCCGATCTTCTGAAAAACTCTTGTCCACTCTTCGAGCGAGAGATCGTCGTTGGGTTTGCGCCAAACATCGCAGGTGCGGCATTTCGAATTGCAGCGGAACGACATACTGATGACGAGACTGAACGGCAAGAGCTTGGGAAAGCCGTAACGGTAAAACGACCAGTAGAGCGGAATCTTGGGAAGCAGTGACGCGATCATTTAGGCAGTCTTCAATTCCACCGCAGCACGATACCCGAGTCGCTCAAACATCTCCGCGATGTCTTCCCAATATAGCCTGAACTCCTCGACATCAGCGACGCCAATGCGACCGATAATATCAGAAAGCAGCTCAACGTCAGCATCGTCAAACTCGGCGTCCACCATCGAATCTTCTGCCCAGTTGACGAGTTGCTGGAGAGTCATTTCATCATTCAAATATGCTTGCAATTTTTCCCCAACGGTCTGGCGTGTAATCACTGTTCTGACCTCCCACTAAAGTCGGTGGTGTCCTTTGTCGATAGGATATTTTTCATGAATCGCGATGAGCTTGCCTGAATGATCATAGATCTCTTGAACAACAGCGAGGGTGACTTCATTCGCGCTCACACTTTTGTTATAGCGCGCCCAGCCGCCCTTCTCGTCAGGATAATCTTTCCAATAGCGGCGCCCGCCGACCGGTAAATCTTGCCAGTTTGGGAATGTCCGCTCATTGTGTCGTCGCGTCGCCATCAATAGCTTTATAATTACGAAGAGTTGCCGAACAGGTAAGGGTATTCTACCCATCACTGGACATCCGTCAATTTTCTGAATCGTCACGAACCATTATTTGTTTACGTTAGCCGTAACGATAACGAGTCGCTCTCTTCTCTATGGACAACTTGCACGAATCCAGCGCGCTGTCTCAACTCGCGCCAAGTCAACAGGACACGTCCGCCGTGAGCCTCAAGCAACTCGCGCGTGACCCGGTGGCGCAGCTGGCGTTAATCGTATTGAGCAGCCTCGCGATCTACACCTTCGCGTTCGTGCAGCCTTACAGCTTGCTCAAGTGGTGGGCGACGCCGCTGACCACGCTTGCCAAGATGTCCAAGTTCGAGACCCGCGCCGGCGCGACCTACATCCTCGCGATTGCCGCGTTGTTCCTGCTCTACTGGTTCGCGACGCGCATCACGCTGGCGCATCCCCGCGCGGAATTATTGACCTTGATCGTCGGCGGCGCGCTGGCATTCAACGTAGTGATGTTGTTTCTATATCCGGTCGATGCCGCGGATATTTTTGATTACATCGCGCTCGGTCGCTTGCAATCGGTGCACAGCGCAAACCCGTACTATCAAGTCGCGGGCGAGTTCAAGGACGACCCACTGGTAAAATATTCGGCGTGGAGTTTTTCGCACACCTCCTACGGTCCCGCGTGGGAAATGGTCTCTGCGACCGCGACCCGTTTCACCGGCGCCGATGTCAAAACCAATGTGCTGACCTTCAAGCTCATCAGCGTGCTCGGCTATGCGCTGACCGCGCTGGTGATTGCGTTGATTTTGAAAGGGCGCGCGCCCGAGCGGTTGCAGTACGGCGTGCTGCTTTTTCTTTGGAACCCGCTCGTAATTTATACGACGGCGGGCAACGGGCACAATGATCAACTGATGGTACTGTTTATGGTGCTCGGATTTTATTTGATGCTGCGCGGGCATTTCACGCTGGCGGCGATGGCAGAAACCATGGGCGTACTCATCAAATTTATTCCGATTTTGCTCATCCCGGTCATAGTGATTGCGGCGCTGAAGCGGTTGGAAGATTGGAAAGCCCGCGCGAGTTTTCTCTTCATCACCGCCGGCGCGTGCTGGTTTTTGATTCTCGCGTTCTTTTTGCCGTACTGGCGCGGCGGCGATATTCTGGACACCTCGCGCAAGACGTCGCTCTTTACCACCTCGCTGCCCACGCTCCTGAAGGTGACGCTCGCGCCCAGTATCGGCGAGGCGACCGCAGAAGCATTCGCGAGTCGCGTGGCGCTCGCCTTTTTAGGAATATGGATCTTGCGCGAGTTGTGGCTGTTGTGGCATCGGCGCGCGGAACAAGTAGATGACGCGCCCGAACTCGAGTCGTACCTGCGTGCGAGTGTATCCATCTTGCTTTTTTATCTGCTCGTGACGGTGTTATGGTTTCAAGAGTGGTACGTGATCTGGCCTCTCGCGCTGGTCGCCTTGTTGCCCGATGGCATATTGACACGCGGCACTTTGCTGTTAGCTTATGCCGCGATGTGGAAGATGCCGTTGTTTGAATTTATTTTTTTCCGCGACACCTTGCCGCCGGTCGAGTATCGCGAATGGCGATTGACGCCGGCGACGCTGGGCTTGCCGTGGTTGTACTTTGTGTATCATTTTGTCCGCGCGAAAATTTTTCGCAAGCCAATCGGTCCCCTGTCCGTCCCGCTTCAGCCGAGCGCGTCCCTCGAGGGCTAGATAGAGAATCGCGAATGAGTGTTGCACTGGCGAGCGCGTGGCGACCGCGCGGCGAACGCGCGCGTTTTGAAAAATTTTATCCAGAGTTAGCGCAGGCTTATGAGGCGCTGATTGTTGCAGTGCCGCCCGATGCCCAAGATTCGGAGGAGGTTCGCGCCTTGGCAAATCTGCCTCACGTTTTCGTCGCGCGCACTTCCGATTGGTCGCACGGACGGCATCGCGCGATTCACACCACGCTTGAAAAAACTTGCGCCACGCACATTCACTATAATGATTTTGATCGCCTGCTGCACTGGATGGAAACGCGCGCGGACGAATGGCGCGCAATCGTCCAAGCGGTCCAGCAGCACGATTGTTTGATTCTTGGCAGAACAGAGCTAGCGTATACGACTCATCCCGCGGCGCTGCGCGAAACCGAAAAAATTTCCAACGCGGTGATTTCGCAACTACTCGGCACACCAATGGATTTTAGCGCGGGCTCAAAAGGATTGAGCCGCCGCGCCGCAGAGTTCTTGATGGCGAATAGTCCGCCGGGGCGCGCCTTGGGAATGGACGCAGAGATGCCCATCTTGCTCCAGCGCGCGGGATTTCAAATCGATTCGATTCGAGTCGATGGTCTGGACTGGGAATCGGCTGACCGCTACCGCGAGCGCGCAGCCGACGTAGATACGCAACGTCGCGCGGCAGAAGAGTACGATCGCGAGGCGCAACATTGGGCGGAGCGCGTGCGGGTCGCACAGGAAATTATCGAGGCGGGATTTGAGGCGGTGCGAAAACCGTTGGTTCAGCTCAGCGATTCGAGCGCGCCTATTGCAAACTCGTAAACCGTTGCGGCTTCAAACACTGTCGCGCAGTACGAAAAAAATCATCGGCGATCAAGCCGATGATTTTTTAACATTCAAAATACGAATGGGCAGAGTTCAATGACAGGGCGCGCGGTAGGGGTGTGAGGCATCACTGCCCAGCAATTCGCTGAGGGTAACGAACTTGAATCCGCGTGCGCGCAATTCGCCGATGATGCTCGGCAGCGCTTGCGCGGTCGCGGGCACGCTCGAATGTAAAACGATCACCGTACCATTGCCCGTATTCTGCACCACGCGGCTATCCACCAAATCAGACGTCGTACCCGGCAGCCAATCGCCGCCGTGCGCCGACCACATAATGTTTCC
>JBBSHK010000169.1:0-6731 GCA_038253185.1 Anaerolineae bacterium
GGCGCAAGTCGTGGGTGACAAGCGGTCCCTTTGCCGATTACGTCATTATGTTCGCGAGTGTGAATCCGGAACTCGGACACAGGGGTACCGCGGCATTCGTCATCGATACCACGCTGCCGGGATTTTCGCGCGGCAAAAAGGAAGCCAAGCTGGGCATCCGCGCAAGCGCAACCTGTGAGTTGGACCTCGACGATTACCGGATTCCCGTGAGTCACCGCCTCGGTCAGGAAGGTGATGGGTTCAAGATTGCGATGAGTGTGCTCGACGCGGGACGTATTGGCATCGCGTCGCAGGCGTTGGGTCTGGCGGAAGCGGCATACGACGCCTCGTTGAAATATGCGCGCGTGCGCGAGGCGTTCGGCTCCGCCATCGGCAACTTTGAATCGATCCAGTGGATGATTGCGGATATGAATGTACGGATCGAAGCCTCGCGTCAGCTCATCTTGAACGCGGCGTCGAAGAAAATGCGTCGCGAGCGATTCACCCGCGAAGCCTCGATGGCAAAATTGTACGCCAGCGAGACCGCGATGTGGGTGACCACGAAAGCGATCCAGATTCACGGCGGCATCGGTTATTCCAAAGAATTGCCGGTCGAGCGCTATTTCCGCGATGCCAAGATTACGGAAATATACGAAGGGACGAGCGAAATCCAACGGCTTGTGATCGCGCGCGAGACACTGAAATGAAACCCTCGACCAGAGTACGCCGCACCCTGCGTTCGCTACGTTCAACGGATGGCAACGCGCGCCCGCGTGTCCTTTTTCCGCAAGCGCGCTTTTTGACACCGAACGAACGCGCCGCGTTGAACGCGTACACCAAACGATTGCTGACAAAATTGCCCGGGCAAATTGAGCGTATCATTTTGTATGGCTCGCGGGCACGTGGCGAGGGCACCACAGATTCTGATGTGGATTTGCTGGTCGTTCTCGGCGGTGAGACTCCGGAACGTGCCGGGCAACGCGATGCGAGATGGGAAATGGTGGTTGACCCAGCTTACGATGTGTTGATAGAGTATGGTGTGGACATTTCACCGGTAATGTACCACGCGGATTCGCTAAGACACTGGAACCCGTTTTTCGCGCACGTGCAACAAGATGGCGTTCAACTCTGGCGGCGACGCGGCGCAGCAATTTCAGCGTGGACTCAACACAAGGAGAAGACGGTGGCGGAGGCGAAAGAAGAAGCCGTGAAAACGCGCATGATATTGGCGAGCGACAAGCTTCACGCTGCCAAAAATTTGGTCGATAAGAACTTTTACCGCGACGCCATTTCCAGCGCCTATTATGCGATGTTTTATGCGAGCAAGGCAATGTTACTGGCGCTCGGCGAGGACCCACACAAACATCAGGGTGTGATCTCATTTGTGAATAAGCGCATTGTTCGGATGGGCTATAGCGATTCCAAGTATGGCAAGGTCGTGGACAACGCGTTCAAGCTCCGTCTGGACGCCGGTTACAACTTTGAATATGTGGCGACGGAAAAGGATGCACGCGAGGCGATTCGCGACGCAGAAGATTTTGTGAATGAAGCGCACCATCTTTTGCAAAGAATTCGGCGAGAAAAATCAGAAAAGCAAGATTCGGAGTAGCTATGTCACTCGATGGAAAAATTATGGAACTGAGACGATTGCGCGAAGAGGCGCGGCTCGGCGGCGGGCAGAAGCGCATCGACCAGCAGCACGCCAAAGGAAAATATACCGCGCGTGAGCGCATTGATTTGCTGCTCGACGAAGGTTCATTTCAAGAGCTTGGAATGTTCGTGACGCCGCGCCCGAACTCGTTGAGCAGTAACGGGCAAACCTTTTACGGCGATGGCGTCGTCACCGGTTACGGCACCATCGATGGGCGGCTGGTCTATGTGTATTCGCAGGACTTTACCGTCTTTGGCGGCAGTCTCGGCGAAGCGCACGCGGAAAAAATTGTGCGGCTGATGGATATGGCGCTCAAGAACGGCGCACCACTGATCGGCATGAACGATTCGGGCGGCGCGCGGATTCAGGAGGGCGTCATTTCACTCGGCGGCTACGCCGATATTTTTTTGCGGAACACACTGGCGAGCGGCGTGATTCCGCAGATCAGCGCGATTATGGGACCGTGCGCCGGCGGCGCGGTCTATTCTCCCGCGCTCACGGATTTCATCGTGATGGTCAAGGACACCAGTTATATGTTCGTCACCGGACCCGATGTGGTCAAGACGGTGACGCACGAAGATGTCTCGTTCGACCAACTCGGCGGCGCGATGACACACAACGCGACGAGCGGCGTCGCGCATTTCGCGGCGAACAATGAGGAAGAATCGGTGAACACGATTCGTCGCCTGTTGAGTTACTTGCCACAGAATAACGCGGAAGATCCTCCGCTAAAGCGGACGACGGATGATCCGCTGCGCGCGGATGCGGAGCTGGACGACATTATTCCGGACAGTCCAAACAAGCCGTACGATATGAAAGAGGTCATCAGCCACATTGTCGACGACCGCGAATTTTTTGAAGTGCAGGAACATTTCGCGCAGAATATTATCGTCGGCTTTGCGCGCATGAATGGGCGCGTGGTCGGCATCGTCGCGCAGCAGCCGATGGTGCTCGCGGGCGTGCTGGACATTAACGCCTCGGTGAAAGGCGCGCGCTTTATTCGCTTTTGCGATTGCTTTAACATTCCCATTATTACGCTGGAGGACGTTCCTGGATTTTTGCCGGGAGTGGGGCAGGAGCTTGGCGGGATCATTCGTCACGGCGCGAAACTGCTGTACGCGTACTGCGAAGCGACGGTGCCCAAGATCACGGTGATTACGCGCAAGTCCTATGGCGGCGCGTACTGTGTGATGAATTCCAAGCATGTGCGCGGCGACATCAATTACGCCTGGCCCACGGCGGAGATCGCGGTGATGGGACCGGACGGCGCGGTGAATATCATTTATCGTGACGAGATCGCGAGTTCCGCCGATGCCGAAACGACGCGCCAAAAGTTGACAAACGACTACCGTGAGCATTTTGCGAATCCGTACGTGGCGGCATCGCGCGGCTATGTGGACGACATCATCGAGCCGCGCCAAACGCGCACGCGTCTCATCGCCGCGCTGGAGATGCTGCAAAACAAACGCGACACGCTCCCACCGAAAAAGCACGGGAATATACCATTGTGAGGGCGAGTACCGGACTAAGTTATGAACGGAAAAATAGATTCACCTGCTTTAACCATAAGGTGGCGCACTTCAGATGACCAGCCACTCACACGGAATGCAGAAGATATTCAAACCAAAGGAGGAAAAATGTCTGAATATCTCGTTACCGTGCGTGTTTTCGTATACGAGGATGATGTTGTCCGCGCAAAGGATGCAGAGTCTCTACGACAACTCAAAGAAGAAGGCGGCGATTATCTTGCCGATTACGTCGCAGCGGAGCTGGAGTGGGCAGCACACTCGTTCTCGCGCTTGGACGTCGAACAAGTAAAACAGATCGAAGATTTCCCTGACTATGATGAAGGGGTGATGGACTCCGCCAACGAAGATGGCGCCTGAGCCAAGCCTATGACTAAATCGCAGAACGGGTACGAAGAGAAGATCCCCGGGAACACCACGTCAAGGCTAAAATCGTCGCGCAAGAAAATCTCGCGTGAGGGACGGACGGATTTTTCAGTCGAAACCCCCGTCAATCGTTACGTTGAGCATCAAATCGGTCGGGGCAAGTTCATTCAAGGTGACTGTCTCGATGTGCTCGCCGATTTACCTGCCGAAGAATTTGTGCTTGCGTTTACTTCGCCGCCATATCTGAATGCGATCAATTACTCCGAGCATGTTGACAAGATCAAAGGTCGAGTTCAGCGATGGGAACGGCGCAATGTATCGTACGATGAGTATAAACAGTTTCTAGTCGAGCGATTCGACGCGCTCAAGCGTGTTGTGAAACCGGGTGGTTACAATGTTGTCAATATTGCGCCGGTGGGTTGGAACGGCGAGAGACTGGCGTTGCCTTTCCACTTTGTCAGTTGGATGCAAGAAATCGGCTGGAAGTTCAAAGAGGACATCATTTGGGAAAAATCTATCGCGCGTGATCGCCGCTCAGGTGTTTTGCTTCAGCATCCGTATCCCGGCTACTATTACCCAAGCCTCGTATCAGAATATGTTTTTGTTTTTCAAAAACCATCGACAAAAAAAGAGCGCGAAAATATTTATTGGAACCGCAGCGAGGCAGAAAAAGAACGTAATCGTCTGGACCTGAGCAATTATCAAGGAGAGATGAGCAAGAACGTTTGGAAACTCCGTCCGCTCTCTCCACAGGAAAACATCCATCCTGCTCCTTTTCCATTGGAATTGGCGGAGCGCGTCATCAAGTTTTATTCGTATGAAAATGATTCCGTAATTGATATCTTTGCGGGCAGTGGTCAAACCGCGCTCGCGTGCGAAAAACTTGGGCGTCAACATACGAGCATCGAAATTTTGCAAGAGTATGTTGACTATGCGTTGAAGCGGCTGACGGCTCAGATTGCACAACAATCGATGTTTTGAGCAGCTTAACAAGATGAACATTGAAGCCGAGATTGAGAAGATAGATTACAGCCCGCGACTGTGTGCTCCACTTACGACTTTTTCTTTGGACGATTTGAAAACAGGCATTGCGTTCAAGCGGTCTAGTTTCCTTCTGCAATATAGCGCTGGCAAATCCTTTGCTATCAGTCAATGGCGTAGTCCAAAGCGTACGCGAACCTATCCCTACGCACGTGTCTATGACACGCTGAACGTAGATAACCGGGTCACCATAATTCCTTTCGTTAAGGACGAGGGCAGAGATGGTGACCGTGATTTCATTCAGTGGGACACTATTTCCTTGATGAGCTTATTGAAAGTGCATGTGATTCTTGCTTACTATAAATCGGCAACTAGATCATCGCGTTATCCCAACAAGATTACTTCACAAATGTTCGACACTGATTATTTGCTTGAGCGACTGAACGCTTTGGCGAAATTTAATCAATCAGATGCTACCCACTGGAACTTGAATGAAATTGAACAACAGCTACCTACTGTAGCCGAACAGGCAAAGCTCCACTATCGCAACATCGCTCTTCGCACCGGGGTTGAACTACATGGGCTGCGCGAGCTTGATACGCGTATTCAAAATCTCAGGAAAGATGTTGCAAGTTATAAATCATACTCACGAGTGCGTGCCGAATCTGCCCGACAACGTGAAAGCCAAACTACTCACGGGTTGGAACGCTTGACGGGCCAGAAAGAAGTCATCACGATCAAAAATTTCATTGGAGGTTATTATTTCTGGACGGTTGATGAAGCACTTCGGACCGGAGACCAAATTCTGCTCGTCGAAAAAAAGCATACATCCCGATCAATCCTTCCTAGCTTGGGCGATGTGAAAGATGCGTTCTTGCGGATGGTTCTATTTACGAATTTGACACAGGTAACCGTTGAAGGGCGCATTTACAAACCATACGCCGCAGTCGGCTTGACGTCTGATTATCTGAAGGGTTATTGTCACAGTAATATGAGAGCGTCTGAGTTAGAGAAATTCTTCGAAAGTAATGCTCTGAAATCTCGCGCAAGGCTTTTGATCAGCAAAATTTTCAGTGAAGGTGAAGCAAATAACTTTATGATTCTTGTTGGGCAGCCATCTATTCGGATTGAGCAGATTGTAAAGCTGAGATGATTTCTGAACAACTTTCTCTCCCTCACCTCGTCCGTCCGCCGAAAAATGAGATGGAGAATCCGCCGCTGTTGAATTTGCTGCACGGCGTCGGCATTAACGAGCAAGATTTGTTTGGACTAGCGCCGTACTTTGATGAACGGTTTCTGATTCTCAGCGCGCGCGCGCCGAATACGCTAACGCGCGGCAGCTACGCGTGGTTCCATGTGGATTTTGTGGCGGGCAAACCGCAGATCAATTCTGCGGAAGCGGAGCACAGTCGGAAAACAATTTTGGAATTCATCGGCGAGGCACGGCGTGCGTATAACGCGGACGCGAGACGCGTCTATCTGATGGGATTCAGTCAAGGCGCGATCATGAGTCTGTATGTAATGTTGACGCAACCCGAGACGCTGGCGGGCGTTGTCGCAATGAGTGGACGTGTCTTGCCGCAAGCAAAGGCACAAGCCGTTCCACCTGAGCGGTTGAAAGATTTTCCGGTAATGGTGGTACATGGCTTGTACGATCAGGTTCTTTCGATAGAGTACGGGCGCAATGCTCGCGATTACTTGTCAACGCTGCCCGTGAAGCTCGACTATCGCGAATATCCGATGGCGCACCAGATCAATGACCGCAGTCTGGCGGATGTGACGGTATGGTTGAGCCAGTGTCTGGATGAATCCCCAACGGAATAAAATGGCTGAACCGGATTACAAGACGGAGATCGGCCACGCGCATCTCAAGGTGCGCGACCTTGACCGCGCGATTGATTTTTACACGCGTTTTGTGGCAATGAATTTGCGCGAGCGCGTGGATGACGCGTACGCTTTTTTGTCTGGCGGAAATTTGCATCACGAGATCGCGTTGCAGAATGTGGGACCGAACGCGCCCCCGCCCGCGCCGCGCGCCACCGGACTGTATCACGTCGCGTTCGCAGTGCCCGACCGTGAATCGTTCGCGCGAGCGTATCTGAAATTGCGCGACGCGGGGATTCAGGTCGCGACCGTCGATCATCTCATCAGTTGGGCAATGTATTTTGACGACCCCGATGGGAATGGCTTGGAGATTTATTGGGACACGCGCGACCAGCCCGGCGGAC
>JBBSHK010000170.1:0-6723 GCA_038253185.1 Anaerolineae bacterium
GTAACCGGTGCAGCCGCACGCGCCGTAGCGATTGTCCGCGTAGTTGCCCGCGCCGATGATGGGCGAATCGCCGACGCGTCCCGGATATTTCCACGCCCAGCCGCTCGTGCTCACACCGCTCGCAATATTGTTGTCGCGATCAATCGCGATCGCATTCACCGTGCCGTGCCGCTCATTGCCATAATCCGCGATGCTCGCGGCGATCTGCGGGTCTTGCGTCGCGCGCTCGACCAGCTCGCGCGTTTTTTCATAGCGCGCTCGCACCACTTGATTTACTTTGCCCTCGAAAATTCCGCGCGCTTCAGGCGTCAATAACTCGCGTGTTTCAAATCCAAGCTCCCGCGCGAACCGTTCCGCGCCCGCGCCTGCGAGCATCACGTGCGGCAGTCGTTCCATCACCTGGCGCGCGATCGAAATTGGATGCTCGAAATTTTTCACCGCGCATACCGCGCCGGCTTCTAGCGCGCGCCCATCCATAATGCTCGCGTCGAGTTCGACTTGTCCGAGAATATTCGGCAGACCGCTATAGCCGACGCTGTGGTCTTTCGGATTTGATTCGACGACGCGGATCGTCGCTTCGACCGCGTCGAGCGCGCTGCCACCCGCGCGCAAAATTTTCATGCCCTCCGCGAAACCCACCGCCGCATTGCTGCTGCCCACCAACAACATTCTGCTCTCCGATGCTTGTCGCTTTGAATCACCGTCGCGCGGGCTGAACGTACAACAGGTACGCGTACGCGGAAATAAAAATCGCGCCGAGCAAAATAAAAATCCAGCCCAACGCGTTGAATCCGCCCGTCAACAAGATGTAAATGATCGCGACCGACTGCGCGATAAAACCCCACATCATCGTCGGACCGACCACGCGGCGCAGCGCGTTCTCATCGGCATTACGCGAAAAGTACGCGAGAAAAACGTACAACAGTCCGACCGCGCCGCGCAGTTGTATTCCCGCCACACCGATGCGGTTCAGTGCTTCCCCGCCGAGCGTCGCCGCCGCGATTTGCGCCGCGAAAAAATCCGCGAGTGAGAACACCAACGCCGCAACGCCCGTGATGTAAACCAAGTTTTTGAGATTCATCCTGACCTCCTGTGAGTTGGATTTGTCGGTTTACCGATAAAATACCAGCGTCTTGACACTCAACGGAACGACGCGCCCGTCCATCATCGGATTGCCGATGTCAATGTAATCGCCTTCGTCCAACCCAACCTGATCGATGGACAATAACGCGCGCAGCGGAATCATTCCTTTGATTGTCTGCCCCAAGCTCTGCGCGTAATCGCGACCGAGAATTAGAATCAAGGGACGCTCTGGCGGCAATTCACCCGTCGCGTAATCCGCCAAGCCGCGCGCGAGATTTTGCAACCGCGCGTAATCGAGCGCGCCGTTCACCTCGACCGCGATCGCTGCGTTCTCCTCGCGCGGATTAATTTCCATTCGCATCAGCGCCTCGCGAATCGCGGTCGCAATCGAACTCGCGCTGCCAATCTGCGGACGCACGACCGGCACATTCTTGATCGGCAAAATTTCGCGCTCCGCCCAAATCGTCGAGCCGCTCAACGTCACCGTCTGCGATGCCGCGCCGATCACGGTCGCGCGAATTGTCTCCGGCGGCTCGACCACTTGCATCTGTTGAATCGTCTTGTTCTCGCGCAGCGCGAGTCCGTACAGAGGACCAATGTCGTCGTGCGCGGTCACTGTCTCAAGCGTCACGTCAGAAATCGGGTGATAAAAGTAGTGCCCGACGCCGCCGGAGATGAAAAGCTTGGTGTCGCGCCCGGAGATATTCATCGGCGGCGTCAGCATCACCTCGCGCCCGAGCGCCGATTCGCGCCCTTCGATCAATTCAACCGTCAGCGCCGCGAGCACATCGCAGAACGCGCGCAAGGTCGCCAACTCCGCGCGTTCACCTACCGCAATCGCGAAATTCTTGTCCCGAATAATTTTCCGCGCGGGTTCGGCAAGATGTCGCACCTGCATTGTCCCGCGTTCGATTTCGATTATCCGTCCGCCAATGTTCATTGCGCTCGCCGCGAGCGTGCTGCCCAATTCAAAAATCGCCGCGTTCGCGCTGCCGCCGCCAATGTCCACATTCGTCACGCGCGCGTAATGTTCGCGCGACCACGCCGCCGCGCCGCTGCCTCGCCCTGCCATCTGCGCCTCGACACGCGGTCCCGCGACGGTGACCACGAATTCGCCCGCGTAACGCCCAAGCGCTTGCAAAATTTCCGCGGCGTTTTCTTTTTTCGCAATCTCGCCGGTAACGATCACCGCGCCCGTTTCGACTTGCGACGGCGTGAATCCCGCGCGCTGGTACTCTTGCGCGACGATGGCTTCGAGCGCATTTACATCGACGCGGTCGCGCGTGGCGAGAGGAGTAAAGTGGGTGGGCGATTCGTACAGGATGTGACGGTCGGCGATGCCGATGTGCGGCACCTGAAGCGCGGGCGCGACGTTCTTGAGAAAAATTTTCGTAAAGACGATTTGCGTGGTGGTAGTGCCGACGTCGAGACCGACGCTCAAAAGTTCACGCCGCTCGCTCATGGAATTTTCATCGACGAATCACACGAAATTTCACGAACACAGGACAAATACATTTCGTGTTTTTCGTGCCTTTCGTGGATCAACTATTTGCGGAAGGTGAGCTTGCCGCCGAGTTCGAGCTCGTCGATGATCGCCATAATCACCGCGTCGGTGGGTGTATCTTTCGTCACGTTCGTCTGACGCGCGGAGGAACCTTGCGCGATCAGCACGACGTCGCCAATGCCGGCGTCCACGGTATCCACCGCAGCAATGGGTTTGCCGACCAACTCGTTCTCCGTCGTCGCCTCGCGCACGATCAAGATTTTGCGCCCGACAAGTTTTTCGTCCTTGATGGTCGAGACTACCGTGCCGACTACGCGTGCGATGAGCATAATGTCCTTGAGGATTCTGAATCTGGAGATTGTTCGAACGAGAAAATTATAGACGATTCAAACCGCAAACGCAAGGGACTAGTCAGGGCTGTCGCAAAGTCGATTTCTCTTGTCGTGTCGAACGGAGTGAGACATCTCGACCGAATGAGCTATCGAGATTTCTCGTCGCAAAAACCGCTCCTCGAAATGACGTAGAGACGTTTTCAGCGCTTGTCAACTGACTTTGCAACAGCCGTAAAGGACTAGTCCAATTCTTGGATCAACCAGCTCTCTCCCAAACTCTTGCGCCACCTCGCAAATTCACGCAGGCGGTCTTGGATTGGTTCAACCAGCAATCGCACGTCAGTCGCCCATTCTAAAAGTTTCCAGTCGCCGAGACTATCCGCAGCGACCAGCGCCGGCATTTGCGAACGGCTGATGAACAGTTGATAGGCGTCGAGTTTTCCATCCGCGTATGAGACCGGCGATTCGACACTCGCTGTAATCGTACTGCCAATAATTTCGCGCCGCATCCCGACCACGTTATCTGGGGCGATGCCGCACATTGGCGCGAACACTTCGACTTGCCACTGCGGCGACGCGGTGATGACGAAAACTTGCCAGTTGGCTCTTTGCAGCGCGGCTATCAATTCTTTGATTTCCGTGCGGACGCGCAAGCCGTGCGAGAGCGTTAACCACGAGCCATCATCCAGCAGAATAATTTCGGTCTCAAACGGACTCGCCATTTCTTGGCGCATCACCTTTTTGGTATACTCGCGCGCCTCGTACGGCGTCCAGCCGATGAACGCGCCTGAATCCCACGCCCACGCGGAGGTATCGTCTTCGCCCTGGTGCAGCGCCTCGCGCGTCAATTCGAGCGCGATTCGTAAAGCGTGGCGCGCGTCCTCGGTAGGCGTAAGACGATACGCCTCGTACGCGACGCGCACGCGGTTCTCCAAGCCCGCTTCGCCCATCCATTCCCAAAAGCCCGGCGCGTCGAATTTGAACATCAGGTCCGCGCAGAGATGATGAAAGGTTGCGTCCGCGATGTCGCCTTGAATGCAGGCATTGTCCCAATCAAAAACCGCGATGGGAGGAGAATGGAATTCTCGCGCGAGCAATTGCTCCAGCACTGCGCGATTTTCGTCTGTCCATCTGCCGGAGAGCGAAACACTCACGTCGGCGCGCCATCCGCTACGATTAGAATTTGCTCGGTGGTCACGCTTTCACCATATCAAAGTGAAGTGTTAAAAGTTGAAAGTTACAGTTTCGGAACGCTCAACCTTTAACCTTTGATCTTCAACCCCTTCGGATCATACAGCGGCTCGGATTCGACACGCGCAGGCACACGCTCGCCAAAAATTTCGATCTGCAATTCAGTCCCAACCGGCGCGCACTCGATGGGCAAATATCCGTACGCGATACTTTTGTGGACCGAGTAGCCATAGCCGCCGCTGGTCACGCGCCCGATTGCGCGTCCATTATAGAGAATCGGCTCACCACCGAAAGTCAGTGGTGAGTAATGAGTGCTGAGCGCTGAGTTCTCACCTATTACAATGCAGCAAAGTTTTTGCGTTATCCCTCGTTCCTTTATTTCCTTGAGTTCGTTCCCTCCAATAAATTCCCCCTTGTCCAATTTCACGCAAAAGCCCAGCCCTGCTTCGTAGGGATTGTACTCCGGCGAAATGTCCGCGCTCCAATAGCGATAACCTTTTTCAAGGCGCAGCGATTCAATCGCGCGATAACCTGCCGCGACCATTCCGAATTCTTGTCCCGCGTCCCACAGGGTGTCCCAAAGGTGCAAGCCGTACTCCATCGGCGCGTAAAATTCCCACCCCAATTCACCGACGTAGGTCACGCGCAGCGCGAGCACCGGCACATTGCCGATCGCAATGTGCTGCGCGGTCAAATACGGGAACGCGCGGTTCGACACATCTGATTTCGTAACTTTTTGCAGAATATCGCGCGCCCGCGGTCCCCACAATCCAATACAGGCGCGGCTCGATGTAATGTCGTTCGCGGAAACTGTCCCATCCTCAGGCAAATGTTTGCGTACCCAGCCGAGGTCGTGATTGCCGAACGCGGTGCCAGTGACAATCTGGAATCTATCTTCTGCCAAACGCGTCAGCGTGAAATCACATTCGATGCCGCCGCGCTTATTCAGCATCTGTGTGTAGATCACTGTGCCAATTGGTTTATCAATGTCATTATCGGTGAGCCGCTGCAAAAATGCCAGCGCGCCGGTTCCCATTACCTCGATTTTGGAAAATGATGTTTCTTCAAATAGTCCCGCGCGTTCGCGCGTCGCGAGATGTTCGGCTTCGATCGCGGCAAAGGTAGAAGGGTCAATGCTGAATGACGATACCTTTTCCGCCTTCATCCTTTCGCCTTCATCCTTGATAAAGACGTTGGGTCGCTCCCAGCCGGATTTTTCGCCGAACACCGCGTCGAGTTCTTTTAACCGCTCATATGTCGGCGGCAAACGCAAACCGCGCGCGGCTTTGCGTTCTTCGAATGGAAAATGCACGTGGTAATATTTTTCGTACACTTCCATCACGCGCGCGAGCGTGTACTGTTGGCTGGTGGATTGCTGACCAAAGCGGCGAATGTCCATGCGCCACAGGTCGAGCGAGGGTTCACCTTCGATAATCCACTCTGCCATCATTTTGCCGACGCCGCCCGCGCCCGCGATGCCGTGCGCGCAAAATCCTGCCGCCACGAAAAATCCGCGCACGTCGGATTCACCCAGGATAAATTCCCCGTCGGGCGTGAACGCTTCGGGACCATTGATGAATTTTGAAATCGGCGCGTGTTCCATCACCGGCACGCGATGAATCGCGTTCGTCATAATTTCTTCAAAGCGCGGCAGGTCTTCGGGCAGCAGCTGGTGATTGAAATCGCGCGGGATGCCGTCGAGCGCCCACGGTTTGGGATGCCGCTCATAGCCGCCCATCACCAATCCGCCAACTTCTTCGCGAAAATAAATCAAGAGATCGGGATCACGCATCTGCGGCAAATTGCGCGGCACATCGCGCAGTTGTTTCGTAATCAAATATTGATGCGCCATCGGAATGAGCGGCACATTCACACCAACCATCTCGCCGATTTCATTCGCCCAGATGCCAGCGGCATTCACGATGTAGTCGCATTGGATTTCGCCCTGATCCGTCACGACAGAACGCACGCGAAGTTTGTCGCGCGTGATTGTTTCAACCCGCGCGTGGGTGAAAATTTTGACGCCGCGATTGCGCGCGCCGATCGCGAGGGTGTACGCGAGATTGCTCGGGTCGAGATAACCGTCGGTCGGCAGCCACACCGCGCCGAGCACACCGTCGAGGTTCATCAGCGGAAATAATTCTTGCGCACGCTGCGGCGAAATTAATTCCATTGGCAAGCCGAACGTTTGCGCCCCGCCGATCTGTCGTTTTAATTCTTCCATTCGCTCGCGCGACGACGCGAGGCGCAGACTGCCGACCGGATGCCAGCCGGGGTCTTGCCCCGTTTCCCTCGCAAGCTGACCGTACAATTCGCTGCCATACATCATCATCTTGGTGAGCGCGACTGACGAACGCAGTTGGCCGACCAATCCCGCGGAATGAAAGGTCGAGCCGCTGGTCAACTCGCTTCGGTCGAGCAGCACGACATCGTTCCAACCGTAACGCGCGAGATGATACGCGATGCTGCAACCGGCAACACCGCCGCCGATAATTACCACGCGAGCTGAAGAAGGAAAGAGCATCGGAATTTCGGATTGCGGATGGCGTTAAAAATTGAAAGTTCAAGGTTAAAGGTTGGAATGGAAGAATCTGTTCTGAGGTTTAGCTTTCA
>JBBSHK010000171.1:0-6719 GCA_038253185.1 Anaerolineae bacterium
CTCGCGATGCAACTGGAGCATTGATCGGAACATTAGCCGTTTGGAATCAACTCAATGTGGCTACTCAGCAAGTGATCACCGATTTCCTCGGCGCAAAGCAAACACCGGCAACTACGCCCGGCTTCTCAAGGGGTGTGATCATCGTAAGCTGCTCAATGTTTGGCAGCCAATCAACCCAGCACTTTACCATCTGGTATGCATTGCCGGGACAGCCGTGCTCAGGATCGACAACACCTGATTATGTTGGTTATGTCGCAACCGGTTTAGAAGACGCTTGGACCAAGTATTCGAACCTCGGATACCAAGTGCCAGCCTCATACAATGTTTATATCGTTCCGGTAAATGCCCTTGCTTCGGGCATCACCTCGCCTCAAGCCATTTTCATCAGAAATGATGTGGATTCAAGCGCGTCGCTGTATTTGCAAGCGCTATCTGCTCACGAGTTTTTCCATGCCGTCCAGTGGCAATACTTCGGAGCGCCGACTGTGTGTCCCTGGACGGGCCCCTTCCCCGCGGCATGGACATCCAACGAAGATGTTCGCTGGTGGATGGAAGCAACTGCACAATGGGCTCAGCATGAAGTTTATGCAAATGACAAGAGTTGCTTCTATGCCATTGGCACGTATCTTAACCAGCCGTGGCGGCACATGGATTATCGTCCGTTGAATGGTGCTGATTTCACATACGGCACTGTTCTGTTTCCAATTTATCTGACTGAACACTTAGCTGTGGGCAGCACGATCATCAAAACCACTTGGGAAAAGTATTCCCAACTGAATATGGGTGTGGTTTCATGATGCCAGCATTGCAGAGTGCACTTGCAGCGCAGAATACTTCGGTGGAGCAGGTATTTCCCGGCTTCACGGAAGCTAATTACACATTGGCGTATCAAAACCAGGTGGATTTTCGGAGCGTTCTGCCACAACTGAATGGTGAGGAATTTAGACCCGTTCCCGAACAGCGCACTTTAAATGCCCAAACCCTCAGCGTCAGTGGCCCTATACGGACAGACGGAGGGAATGTCATTCAACATTTGGGAACAACTTATGTTGAATTCACAAATCGTTTCAACAACAGCACTGGTCGTTCTCTGAGCATTACAGTAGACCTTTATGCTGATGATTCCGCTGCGCCACCCGTCGTGAAAATGTGGGCGATCACCCAGTACTCACCAACTGTGATTTCTACTACGGTCGTTCCGAATTTCCAAAGACTGCTGTTGAACGGAACAACGCGCCATTATCGTGCGCAGGCGCGTGTCCCAAGGTTCGACAGTTATCGGTGGGTGGCGATGGACATCATCCATCCGCAAACAAACGGCTCGGCGACGTTGAGCTACAATTACCGCGCCGACGTCGTTTCACCTGCGGTGATCTATGCGGGCGGAACAAAAGGGTACGCAAGTACCAATGACGGAGTATCGTGGACGAGTTATACTTTCCCCAACAGCCCAGCCGTGCAAGCTGTTGCCGCTGTTCCACAAACACAGGGACAGACTGGCTATATGGCGACGAGCGACTTGAAATTGTGGAAGACGACTGACGCGGGCGCTACGTTTACAATGCTTTACGATTTTGCGCCCAAAGTTCAAGGCGTCATCACCAATACTCACTTCTCGCTCCTCAACATCGATCCGGTCACACCAACTACTCTCTATGTTGGTCTTCGCGGCAAGACCGATCCTTTCTGGGGTCCTGACAAGGGGGCACTGTTCAAGAGCACCGATGGTGGTGTAACTTTCGGTTCCGACTTGTTGCAGGATTGCCATGACCGACATGATCCGGGCGATTGGCAAGACTGCGCGATCACCTCACTCGCGATTGATCCAACGAACACCAACGTGCTCTGGATTGGTCAGGACAGTTGGAATGCTCCTGGACAAACACTCATGCGCTCGACGGACGGCGGCGCAACCTGGCAGCCAATGTTGACGGGTCAAATCGCGACGTTTACTCGTGTTTCAATTTCAAAAGTGAACTCGAACGTGGTATGGGCACTCTTGCAACAACAGCTCAGCGGACAATATGTGTTTCACACCGCATTTGCGGGAGCATCCTGGGATAATACCAAGCTGGATAATACGCTCAACCCTGCCGACAAAACTATTCTCGCCGATCCGTTCGATATCTCCAGTGCGTGGGCGAGTGGAGGGGGAGAAGGGCTGAAGCGCAGCAAAGATGGAAACCAGAGCTGGCAGGCGATTGGTCCCGAATTCCACGGCTTGGCTGCGCTCGACCAGGTGCTGTATGGCGCCGCGCAGTGGCCCGTGGGCACTGCAAGTATCCAGCAGTCGGTGGATGGTGGCTTGACGTGGATTAACATCGGCGATGCGACGATGAATGGTCTCGGTGACGATAACAATGCGATGCCACTCTCGATTGTATCGCCTTGAAGCGAAAGGGAAGATTGGGACAAGCGTATGCGCTGGCAATTTCGCTTAAGAGCCCTTCTGCTACTACTCTGGTTGACAGCTTGCTTCTCTCCTGCCAAACCAGTTAGCAGCAGTAGCGTGAGAGGTGATATAGAGGTTCAGATGTGGGCAAGCAAAAATTGTGTCCAACCAGGTGAGACCGTGTCACTCCGCGCCACCGCAACCAATCGCGGCAACAGAACACAAGTCATCGAGGTGAAAGATAAACCTGTGCTGGATATAATTGTCGATTTTACCAAGTCGACGGCAAAAGGAGTGACCCGTTGGTCGGATGGCAAACCCTTAACGCCTGAACTGACTCGGCTTGAGCTCAAGCCAGGAGAATCGAAGAGTATTGAGATGGGCTGGAATCCAGATCAAAGTGCTTACGGGCCAGTTGGGGTAAACGCGCTCTTCGTTGATAGTGAGAAGCCGGGCGGTGCAGCCCCCTCCGTGCTGATTAACGTACGTACCTGTCCGGGTCCCTTAGGACCGTGAGACAATGCGGGCTTACGTCGAAGAATTAGAAGAGGGAGGGAACGCGGCATTACATGAAGAGTGCCGCGTTCTGCTTTCCTAGAGCGGATTCCTAATTGAGGTAAGGGAGGTAGCCTAGCGCCCCGCAAACTGCGCGGGATCTACGACCTTGTGCGCGTTTTCAGCCGAATTCGACGCCCACCAGGGGCTATCCTACCCTTCACCAAAACGGAATTTGCTCTAGTCGCGCATGACTTGCAACGCGATGCCACTCTCGGTCGTGTCCCCATAACCGTCAAGTTATTGGAGTAAACCTTATGCGGTGGTATCTCACATTCGCCTTGTCCATCCTCGCCATTTCACTACTCGCTTGTCGTGTGCCTAAACCAGTCAGCAGCACTGGTATAATTGATGAAAAGGTAATTGAGATTTGGGCGAGTACCGATCTAATCCAACCCGGACAAACCGTCAAGCTCCGTGCTACTCTCACGAATCACAGTGGCAAATCTCAGATTATTGAACTAAAGGATCGCCCCGTGTTGGACCTGGTAGTTGTAGCAGGGACTGCTGAGCAGCCAACAAGAATCCGCTGGTCAGATGGCAAACCATTAACTGCCGACCTGACACGACTTGCACTCCAGCCGGGTGAATCCAAGAGCATTGAATTGAGTTATGTGGTTCAAGGATGCTGTAACAGTGTTCAAGCCTATGCAGAATTTGTTGATACCGGTCCATTTCCACCGATAAGACCGGGCATTGTGATCTTTGTGGGCTCTTACCCTCACGGTGCATTGCCCTAATCAAGTGAGAAACGGATCCAAAGTAAGGATATCCAAAATCCAGAGATGCGGCACTTGAACTGAGTGCCGCATTTGTCTTTCCACACCACCTATGCCTCAACTCTTCGGTTGGCTCTTCGACGTCTATCCCTCGCCGCAGGGAATGACGGTGTGGATCATTGACGAGGATTCACGCACTCACCGTCTCACTGATTCACTCTCTGCTTCATTCTTCGTCGCGGGTCCGCGCGCGGAACTCCACGCGCTGTGCGAATTCATCCGCGTCGCGCGACTACCCGTTAGAATGCGCCGCGCCGAACGCTATGACATTTTTCTGCGCCGCGAGATCGAACTACTTGAAATCGTCGTCAATGATCCCGCGCGCTTTCCGCTCATCGTCCAGACCGTTACGCGCCATAAACCCTCGCTGACCTACTACAACTGTGATATCGCGCCCGCGCAAATTTATTTCTACGAACGTCATTTGTTCCCGCTGGCGCGCGTGCAGGTCGAGGTGGACGCGAGTAATCACATCCGCGCGATTGAGGCGTGCGATTCACCGTGGGATTTGGATTACGAGCTACCGCCGCTCAAGGTGATGACGCTGCGATTGGAAGGAGATTCGGCATTCCAAAGGAATGCCGGGGAATTCTTTCAGAATTCCATTAATCCGAATCATTGCGCGCGCGGCGCGCTCGAAATCGGCGTCGAGGATTCGATTCGAGTATTACACGACGACAACCCGCGCGAACTTTTGATTCGCGTCAAGGAATTGTTGCAGCAGTATGACCCCGATGTGATTGTCAGCGCGTGGGGCGATTCATTTATCCTGCCGCGCCTTTTGGAAATGTCGCGCCGTTATGGTGTCCCGCTCCCGCTCAATCGCGATCCGCAGCACCCGATTCAATTCCGCCCACCGCGCTCGTACTTTTCCTACGGACGCATTGTTTACAAAACTGCGTCGCACACACTGTTCGGGCGCTGGCACATCGACCGCGAGAACGCGTTCTTGATTGACGATTATGGATTGGAAGGTACGTTCGAACTCGCGCGCATTACGCAGATGCCGGTGCAGCAGGTCGCGCGCACCTCGACCGGCTCGGGCATCAGCGCGATGCAGGTCGCGACCGCGTACCGTCAGAATATTTTGGTCCCGTGGCAAAAGCGCGAGCCCGAAGCGTGGAAGACCGCGGATGAATTGATTGTCTCGGACAAGGGCGGATTGATTTTTCAGCCGATCGTCGGCTTGCACGAACAGGTCGCGGAACTTGATTTCACCTCGATGTTCCCGACGATTATGGAACGCTTTAACATCTCGCCCGAGACAGTGAATTGCCCCTGTTGTAAAAATTCGCGGGTGCCCGAACTCGGCTATTCGATTTGTCGCCAGCGGCGCGGTTTGATTCCCGAAACCCTCGCGCCGTTGATTGCAAAACGTTCGCGCTACAAAAAGATCATCAAACAGCAATCCGAAATCCGAAATCCGAAATCCGAAATTTACAAACGCCGCGTCTCAGCTCACAAGTGGCTGCTCGTCACCTGCTTTGGTTATCTCGGTTACAAGAACGCGCGCTTTGGAAAAATCGAGGCGCACGAAGCGGTGAATGCTTACGGGCGCAACGCGCTGCTCACCGCGAAAGAGATTGTCGAAAAGCGCGGCTTCACAATGCTGCACGCGATTGTGGACTCACTGTGGATTCAAAAACCGAATGCGCGCGATGACGAGTACGACGAAATCGTGCGCGCCATTTCCGAAACGACGCAGCTGCCGATCGAGCTTGAAGGCGTCTACAACTGGATCGCGTTCTTGCCGTCGCGCACCGACCCGCGCCTGCCGGTGGCGAATCGCTACTTTGGCGCGTTCCGTGACGGCGACGTAAAAATTCGCGGCATCGAAATCCGTCGTCACGACACGCCGCCCTTTATCAAACGCGCGCAAACCGAAATGATTCAGATGCTCGCCACCGCGACGAATCGCGCCGAATTCCGCGAGCGCGCCCGCGAGGTCTTACAACTGACGCTGAATTATCTCGATCGTTTGTACGCGGGGCAAATTCCTTTTGACCAACTCGTCATCACGCAAAATCTCTCGCGCGATCCGATGGAGTACACCAAAAATAATTTGAACGCGATTGTGGCGAAGGAATTGTTGGGGCGCGGCATAAATCTTTCGCCGGGCGAATCCATTCGCTATATCATCACCGATCAAAAAGCGCGCGTGCCGAGCGACCGCGCCCGCGCGGTAGAACACATCGATGGCTCGTACAGTTACGATGCGGAAAAATACGCGGAACTTTTTTTGCGGAGCGTGACCACACTATTTAGCTCAATCGGTATGACCCAAGACCGTTTGCAAAAATATATCGGCGAATCGCGCGCGCCATCTCGTACGCGGCGTGAATTGCGCCAACCCGAGCGACCGCAATTACCGCCAAGTTACACGCTGCCATTGTTCGAATTTTCTAAAAACCAAAAACGCGCTCATTCAAGCGTTTCTCACCAACCTTGAATCTCTTCAAACGCAAATGGAATAAGGTCATTCTTGATTGGCAGGCGATATTTATCAGGGTCTTCATAGTCGAACGGCGACGTCGGCATACTGATCATGACAGCTTCGCCCTCGCCAATATTTTCAATCGCATGATAGACGCCGCGCGGCACCACTACCAGCGCGCGATTCCGTTCACTCAGAGCCAGTATATTCAACAGGCGATATGTAGGGGAATCCGTTCGGTTATCGAAGAGCGCAATGCGCAAAAAGCCCAGACTGACGAAGAGCCGATCGTCGTTGTCCAAGTGCAGCGACCATCCCTTGATCTTCTTTGGGCGAATGCCAACCTGATGGATGGCGAACAGCGGCGCATCCATCACACCCCAATCCTGCCGATAGACTTCGACCAGTTCGCCGCGTTCATCTTGCAGTGTGGGGACCGGTTTGACCGTTACACCTGCGATCAAAGGTCGAACCGATTCCCAATTGCGTGTCACCGTTTGCTGGTCTTTGACTGGTTCTATCTTTGCCATAGTGGTACTTTCATCTCAATCCTTCCAAC
>JBBSHK010000172.1:0-6703 GCA_038253185.1 Anaerolineae bacterium
AACTCGACGCGGCACGTCGTGCACTTGGCATTGCCGCCACAGCGATGTCCGATGTTGACCCCATGCTCTTCAATGGCAAGCACCAGCCGCTCGCCTGCCGCAGCTTGAAAGGTTTGATCATTAACCGTAATCTTTGGCACTAACGTTCTCCATTCTGGGTGCAGTTGCGACTGACTTTTTTTCTCCTCGAACAAAATTTTTGGATCGAGATTCTCGCGAATCCACGACGGATGTTATTTCGTGGGAATCTTAAGGCTGGGCGCGAGTTCTGGCGCGCCTTGCTTTTCTTTTTCTACCGTGAATACGATTCCATTCTGCGACGGGTCGCGCACGAACAGACCTTGATCTGTTTCGTCCAGCGCGATACCGGCTCGACGCACGCGGTCGCTCACTCGCGCCAGCTCGCGCTCGTCCGGCAGAACGATTGAAAAGTGGCGCAAGCCGACCGCGTCGGGCGGGGGCGGCGGCGCGCCGCGGCTGTTCCAAATGTTGAACGCAATGTGGTGATGGTATCCGCCCGCGGACACGAATCCCGCTGAACCCATGCCCATCATCAAATCGAATCCGAGCACGCCGACGTAAAACTTTTCTGCCGCGGCGACATTCGCCACTTGCAGGTGCATATGACCAAGCGTGGTGCGCGGGTCCAGCCCTTTCCACGCTTCCGATTCGCCGCGCAGCTCGGACATCAATCCCTGGATATCAAGCGGGTCGGTGGTCATATGGAAATTGCCTTGAGCGTCGCGCCATTGTTCGCGCGGGCGGTCACGATAAATCTCAATGCCATTCCCGTCCGGGTCGGCGAGATAAATCGCTTCGCTTACAAAATGGTCGGAAAAGCCCTGCACCGGAGTTTCAGTTTCGGCGATGCGACGCAGCGATTGCGCCAACTCTTCGCGCGAGGGGACGAGCACCGCAAAATGGTACAGTCCAGTGGCGTCGCGTGCCGGTCGCGCGTTTCGATTTTCGGTGAGCGCGAGCAGGTCGGCGCCACCCGCACCGAGGTAAGCGGTATTTGCTTCAACCCGGCGCAATCGGAAACCAAGCGAGCTTTCGTAAAAATGGATCGAGCGCTCCAGCCCGGTGACCGTGAGATGCACGGAACCCAATCTTGTTTGTGGGTGAATCGATACGTTTTCCATAATCAGTACGTAATCATCCTTGTTACAATGCGAACGAAAAAAAATCTCCGGTCGCGCGACTTGTTTCGTAACCGCGTCAGTTACATTTGAATGCAAAAAAAGCCGCGCATTAGTTTCTGGAACGAACCCGCTCGACGGATTGGGGGTTGAAATTTTTTGGCGCCACGCGACGCGCGCCGGCGGGCAGTTCTTGCCAGACCGCGCGCATCACTTGAGCCAATGACACCTTAGCCAAACGTTCCTCCATCGCAGTTTGCGCGTCGGTGAAAAAACCCTCCAGCACCCGCTGCATATTCCGCCCGATGTCACAGTGCTGGTTCGGTGGGCGATGATGCATCGCGAAAAGCGGCTCCTCTTCTACCACACAGTAGATGTCACGCAAGCTGATCTGCTCCGGTTTTTTGCGGAGTGTCCAGCCGCCGCCCGAGCCGGATTGGGAGGCGACCAGATTTGCCTCGCGTAGAGAGCCGAGAATGCGGCGAATCACAACCGCGTTGGTATTCACGCTCTCCGCCACCATCTCCGAAGTCACAGATTGACCATCTGATGCGGCGAGGTAAGCGAGTGTGTGAACGGCGACGGCGAAACGACTGCTGGTGTTCATCGGTCCTTAAAACTAATTGTAACCATTATAGTTACAAATGGATATTTTGTCAAGTGCCGTATTCCCAGCGCGGAAAGTTTACCGAAGATTCGCGGGAGACCCGGATAGGGCGAGGTCCCTCGCGCGCTAGCGCGCGTCGAGCAACACTTCGATCCGATCGAAAATAATTTCCGCGAGGCCTGATTTGCTCAGTGGCTCAAGCTCGAGCGTTTCACCCGATTGCTGGATCAGCGTTGCCTTGACGCGCTCGCTGCCAAACGTCTGTGGGACGGGATTCGCCACAATCAGATCGAGGCGCTTGCGTTCGAGTTTCGCCCGCGCGTTTTCAAGCAGATGTTCGGTCTCCGCCGCAAAGCCGACGACCACGCGCGGCGCGGCGTCGGGCTTTGTCGCGCGCCACTCTGCCACTGCTTCGAGGATGTCCGGGTTGCGCGTGAGCTTGAGCACGAGCTCGTCTGATTTTTCTTTTCTGATTTTTTGGGTGGCGGGCGCGAGCGCGCGGAAATCCGACGGCGCGGCAGCCATAATCAACGCGTCCGCACCGCGCGCTTGCTCGAGTACCGCCTCCTGCAATTCGCTCGTCGTTTCCACGCGCGTGACGAATGCGCCGAGTGGGATGACTCCGTCCGAATGGGTTGTGATGAAGTACACCTGCGCGCCGCGATCCAGCGCCGCCTCGGCAAGCGCGAGTCCCATTCTGCCGGAAGAGCGATTGGTGATGACGCGCACGGGATCGATCGGTTCCTGCGTGCCTCCCGCCGTCACGACAATTCGTTTTCCCGCCAGCGTGCCGCGCCGTGCCAGTGCCGCGCGCGCTGCCGCGAGAATTCCTTCCAATTCCGCCAATCGTCCCAGTCCTTCTGCGCCTGAGGCGAGATGTCCGCTGCTCGGCTCGACAACAATTACGCCGCGCCCGCGCAACTTGTCGATATTCTCACGCGTCGCGGGATTTTCCCACATGCCCGTTTCCATCGCGGGCGCGAGCACAATCGGCGCGCGGGTGTCGAGCGCGATCGCGCTGAGCGCGTCGTCGGCAAAGCCGTGCGCCAATTTTGCAATCGTATTCGCAGTCGCGGGCGCGATCAATACAAGGTCGGCGAGCTTTGCCAGATTTACATGTTCGATTTCGGAATCACTGCCCAGCGCGAGCACCTCCGTCACCACGCGCGTATGCGTCAGACTCTCGAAGGTGAGCGGTGCAATAAATTTCGTCGCGGCAATGGTCATCGTTACGTGAACGCGCGCGCCGGCTTGATACAAGTTGCTCGCGAGACTCGCGGCTTTGTATGCGGCAATGCTGCCGGTCACGCCCAGCACGATTGTTTTGTCGCGAAAAATTTTCATTGCAAATGGAGTGGCGTGTTCATTTCATACAGCAGCCGCAGCCCCACCAGCGCGAGTTCTGCATCGACAATTTCGATACAAGGACACGCGGGCGCGACGAGCGCCGCCAAACCGCCGGTGGCAATTACGCGCGCCGTCGGTGCGTTCATTTCGGCGCGTAAGCGGGCAACCAGATAATCAATCGAGCCGACATAGCCGTAAAAAATTCCGGCGCGGAGCGCATCGCGCGTGTTCGTCGCCAGCGCGCGCACCGGCGCGGAAATTTCCACGCGCGGAAGTTTTGCGGTGAATTGGTGGAGCGCGTCGGCTTGAATGCTCAGCCCGGGTGCAATCGCGCCGCCGACAAAATTTCCTTGCGCGTCCAGAGCGTTGAACGTAGTCGCCGTGCCGAAATCGACCACCAGCGCGGGCGCACCATAACGCGCTTTCGCCGCGACCAGCGCGACCAAGCGGTCCGCGCCGAGCGCACGGGGGTCTTGATAGTGAAGGTTGATTCCACTCGTAATGCCGGCGCTCACAATAAATGGCTCTCGACCGAAATAGCGGCGGCACATTTCGCGAAAGGTTCCGGTCAGCACAGGGACGACCGATACCAGCGCGACGCGCGCCACACTCGCGCGGGCGAAATCCGATTCGGCGAAAAAATCGTCGAGCAGGGTCAAGTACTCATCCGCGGTTTTTTCCAGTCGCGTTTCCGCGCGCCACGAATGCAGCAGCGAGTCTCCTTCAAACAAGCCGAAGCCAATGTTTGTGTTCCCGATTTTGATCGCGAGCAATCGTGATGCGCTCACAGCTTACGGCTTGACGTCGGCGAACAATTTGAAATTTGTAAAGATAACCTGTGCGCCCGGCTTGCCCAGTCCAACCGAGATAAGCCCGATGCGTCCGTCGTAATCGGAACGGTCGCGGTATTGATCGATGTCTACATTGGTGCGGTCGAACACCAGCGCGTCGTTCACATACGCGAGCAGGCGGTGCGGGTGCACGTCCACACGAAGGCGATTCGGTTGCCCATTGGTCTTGACTGCGAAAGACGCGGTCGCCGGAACCAACTCGATCCAGCGCTGCGCGGTCGGAGTCTGCGCGCTCGGCGCCACCGTGCGCGGCGCAACGTACCCGCGCAAACGAAAGCTGCCTTCGCTGCTCACGGTGAAAAACATAAAGCGCTCTGAGGCGTCACCTTGTTGATCGTGCAAAAAAAGCACACCGTATTCCACCGGCGTGGAATTGAGACTGGGCGCGCCCTCGGCTTCGACCGAAAAATCTCGCACGTTGGCGGTGCTGAAATTTTCGATCAGCACGCGGCTGAAACCGCCGGGATCGCGCGGCGCGAGGCGATAACCATTGCTGACGTATTCGAACGGGAGTTGGCTGCTGCCGCGTGCCCAATTACCGCGCGTGGAAAAATTATCCGTAAGCAGGAGCGGAGGCACTGCCGGCAATACTACTGGCGTGCTCGTCGGGATGGGCGGACGAGTCGGCACGGGCGTGGCAATCAGCGCGGCGACATCGCGCGGCGGCGAGAGCAGCCCGAACGCGATAACCGTAAAAACGGTGCTCACGATCACCGTGAGGAAGGCGCCGAACGCCAGCTTGAAGCGCGATTGAAAGTCTGACGGTATATTCAACACTCTGGTTTTATCGCCCTCACGCACGTGCCCAATCTTCGGCAGCATCAGCGGCGCATCGCAACATTAAGGTTCCATTGCAATAGATTCGCAAGAAGCCAAAGGAAAACGTTTTTCATTGGCGTCAGAGGTCATTTGAACATTTCCTCGACTCAAGTCGAGTGGCAAGGGAAAGCCCACTGCGCGACGGCGTTAGCAAACCTTTTGCTCTGGGCTTGCAAGCTCACGATCGAATATTCAAAGGCGCGAGTGGATTATAGCATATCCCGTTTGGCTATTCTGCCGCGCGCCTCGGCGCATTGACACGCGCGAGGTCTGGGAAAAGGTGTTGCCATGATCGCGTGGCTGAACGGTGAGTGTAGCGAAAGCGCGTTGCATAATCTTTTCCGTTACCTTATAATAATTCCCGCTCCAAAAGATTTCGCGTAGACAAATCGTTATTCAATAATGGAAGACAAGATTCCGGTCCTCGTAACCTTGCACTTCACCGACGAACAACTCGAAAGATTGCGCGCCGTTTCACCGCGACTCGCGATTCGTCATGCCGCCCTGCGTGACGAGCACGACGACATTACTCCGGTGCTCAAGGGCGACGAAGAAATTATCTATGCTGGTACGCCCCCGCGTGATCTCGCCAAAACGCCGCGCTTGAAATGGGTACAGCTTCACAGCGCCGGCATCAATCACCTGCGCGATCATCCCATCTTGAAATCCGAGATTAAAGTCACGAGCGCGAGTGGCATTCACGCGGTGCCCATCGGCGAATTTACGCTGGCGCTGATGCTGGCGCTGGCGCGCAGACTGCCGCGAATTGTTCGCTTGCAGGAACGCGCGGAATGGCCCAAACATAAATGGGACTTGCTGCTCGGTGGAGAACTGCGCGGCAAGACCATTGGCATTCTTGGCTATGGCAGTATTGGGCGCGAGGTTGCGCGCATGTCGCGGGATGGATTTCGGATGCGGGTGTTCGCGATGCAGCACGGCGCCGCCTCCGGGCGCGAACGCTATAACGAGCCGGAGGTGGGCGACCCTGAAGGCAAAATTCCACAGCGCTGGTTCGGGCGCGAAGAGTTGCCCGAACTGTTGGCGTCAAGTGATTTCGTAGTGCTCGCCTTGCCCCTGACGCGCGACACTCGTTTTATGGTTGGCGAAAAAGAACTGCGCGCGATGCGACCCGAATCGTTCCTGATCAACATCGCGCGTGGGGAATTGGTCGACGAGCGCGCACTCGTGCGCGCGCTGAAAGAAAATTGGATCGCGGGCGCGGGGTTGGACGCGTATGGCGAAGAGCCGCTGCCACGCGACAGCGCGCTGTGGCGTTTAGAGAACGCAATTATTGCGCCGCACATTTCCGGTGCGACCCCGCTGTACGATGAACGCGCGGTGAATCTCTTTTCAGAAAATTTGCGACGGTATTTGAATGGGACGCCGTTGTTGAATCTGGTGGACAAGGAGCAAGGCTATTGATCCGCGGTGTGATTTTCGATCTCGGCAACACCTTGATGTACTTTCAAGGCGATTGGGATGCGGTGAACGAACGCGGAGCCAAAGCGCTGCTGCATTCTCTCATCTCGAATGGAATTCTCGTACTCCCCGAATTCGCCGATCACTTTATCAAGAGGCGGCGTGAAGGACGCAAGATTTCTGCTCGGAGCGAGGTTGAATATACGGCCACGCGCGCGCTGCGCGACGCTCTCGCGCAGAATGGCTACCCGGACGTTACGGACGAAATCATCGAGCGCGCACTCGAGGAATTTTTCGCGCCCGAAGAAACAGAATGGGCGGTCTATCCCGACGCGCACGCTGCGCTGGCGGAATTGTGCCGCCGCGGGCTGCGCCTCGGAGCGATCTCGAATGCGACCGACGACGGTTTTGTGCAACGGATCGTGCGGCGCGCGGGACTCGCTCAATTCCTCAACCCGATCATTAGCTCGGCGGCGATGCCGTGGCGCAAACCCGACCCGCGCATTTTTCATCATGTATTG
>JBBSHK010000173.1:0-6689 GCA_038253185.1 Anaerolineae bacterium
AAGAACAGCATCCCGAGCCGATAGAGCGGGTCTTGCCCGCGTGCGCTGTCGTAAATAAAAGTGCCGAGCGGAATCTCGCGCGGCGCAAAGCCCCACTGACGCAACCGTTCATACCCCATCCGCGTGTGGCGGCTCTCGTCATAGCACCAGCGCGCCGCGTCGTAAATAAATTCCCAGCCCAAACGTTTGGCGAAGGCGCGCAAAATCGCGCCCGCCGTTTCGACTGCCCAAATTTCGTTGATGTGAGAGACGGCGCTGCGAAGTTGCAGACGCATGCCTTCGCCATAAGAAAATTTCGGGTCGATAATGTCGAGCCAGTAAAAACGACAAAGATGGAAGCGAGCGTCGCGCGCAGGAATTTCCGCCAGCGCGAATTCGCGGCGGCCGGGCAATGGCTCCGCTTCAAATGCGCGCGCCGCGTTTTCTGTTTCTACGTCTGCCGCGATCAATTCATCGACGCGTTTGCCCAACGCATAGACCCACGCTTCCGCCGCGAATTGCTGCTGCGGCGCAGCCGCGAGCATCTGCGCCGCGAATTCATTCAGCGCATCGACCTGACGAATTTTTTCCTCGATGGCGATTCGCAGAAAACGTAACGTGGGTCCGTCGGCGATCTCATCACTGCGCTCGAGATAATCGCGGTAGAGTGCGAGCAGCGCGGGCTTGAGTACACGCGCCAGCGATAACACGAATGCCTCGGCGCTGGGCGCGTTGATGGCTTGATTAAAAATCCCGACGAGCGCGACATCCTTGCCCACTTCCAGCAGACGACTCGGATAGCGCAGCTCGAACACGCGCTCACGTAAACCATTCGCCGTCAACGCGTCTTGCCACAAAAAGCGCGGCAGGGTGGTCTTGACTTCGAACGGCGCGATGGCGGCGAGCCACGCGCCTTGCGCGACGATGAGCGCTTGCTCAAGCAAGAAAAAATGTTGGAGCTGACTGGCGGCGTCCATTCGCATCCAGCGCGCGCGCGGGTGAGAGCCGGGGAGATAATTTCCGCTCAACGTTTCCATCCTTCAGTCGCGTTCGGATATGCGCCCCATCAGCGTGAGCAAGCCCCACAGCAATCCGACGATGAACAGGAAGAGGACGAAGCAGACCAGCGCGGTGATGCCAGCCGTTTGTCCCCAGATGAGATATACACCGCCGATGCCGACGACTGCACCGATCAGTACGCCGCCGAGCACCAACTCACGTTCGAGCTGTTGCCCGTACGCGCGCGAGTCAGGGAGGTGGTGTTGTGGATCGGACATTTGAAAAAGTTACAAGCGGGCAAGTCGTGTTACGACCAGATTGGAATTCACCACAAGGACACCAAGAATTTGAATCGAATTTCGTTTCCGTCTTGGTAGTTAGCGGAGGATAGCAACTCCAATCAGCTGCCCGATTGCGGCGCGTTCAGATGTTCGCTGAAGAAGCGGACGATTTCTTTATAGCACCGCACCTTGTTCTCGTACTTGAGCACGTCGTGCCCCTCGTTCTCGAATTCGAGATATTCGACCTGTTTGCCCTGCACGCGCAATTGTTCCACCAGATCGCGCGACTCGGCAGCGTTCACGCGCGGATCGTTCCGTCCTTGAATGACGAGGAGCGGGCAAGCGAGTTGGTGCAGGTGGGTGTTGGGCGAACGTTCGGTCAAAAACTCGCGGTCGCGTTCCGGATGACCGAGCGCGAGGTGAAAATAGGTCTGCCACGTTTCAGGTAACCGTTCGAGAAAAGTAAACAGACTGTACGGACCGAACATATCGCACGCTGCTTTCCACAACCTGGGATGGCAGCCCGCGAGGATCAGCGTCATATAGCCGCCGTACGAGCGCCCGGTCACCCCGATGCGCGAGCCGTCGAGCCGCGCATCTTTTTTCAGCAGCTCGACTGCGGTGACGTGATCGAGCCGATCCTGTCCGCCCCAATCATGGTCAACCCTTTTCATGTATTCGAGTCCATAGCCGCGACTGCCGCGCGCGTTCGGCACGAACACGGCAAAACCGTTGAGAGTAAAAAATTGAATGAGTGGCATTGAGAACCAACTAAAGTCCGGTCGCTCCTGACTCTGCGGTCCTCCATGCACATAATAGATCACCGGACGTTTGCCGGTGAATCCTAACTCCGGCGCGGGCAAATAAAGTCGCGCCGAAATTCTCAAACCGTCGTGGCTGTTAAACGAGGCATCTTCGCCCGGCGCAAGCAAATGCTGCGGTATTCCCAAAACGCGCTCGCGTGTAACCTGCGCGATTTTTTCATCGAGAATCGTGTAAAGCTGAATGGGTGAGGTCGCCGTCGCGAACGACAGTGCATAATAGTCGCGTCCCTTTTCGTGGAACACGCGCTCAGTCACGCCATTGCTCAATTCTCCCTGCCCGACCCGCGCTTTTTCAATCTCGAAACGTAATGCCGATTCGTCGAACGCGCCCTCATAGGCATAGCTCACCCCGTCAATGTTGTACTTGATCAGATAGAGATTGTCGCGTAGATATTTCAGGTGTTCCAGTTCACCGATGCCCCGATGCATGGCGCCAACGGTCTCGACCGCGCGCGCATTTTGCGGCGTGTCAAACGTCAGGTAGCCAAGTCCGTATTGGTCATCGAACAGCGAGGTAACGAAGAGCATCCCTTTGTCATCGGGCGTGACGTGCGCGTCGTGGATTGAGTTGAGCGGAATAGCCTCGCCCTCGCGCCGCTGCTCCAACGGCACACCGTACAAAAGTTGCCTTTCGCCGCGCTCGCGCTCCCACAGGTAAATGACCGCATCACTGAAGGTGTACTCGTCCGAAAGAATTATTTTGGAATAATCCGCGTTGTGCCCAATGAAAGCATTCCCGTGAATACTCTTGCCGAGGTCGGTCTCTACGAGCGTTTCCAAGTCCACGAGATAAGTTTCTTTGACAGGACTGGCGCGCGTGTCCACCTGAAATGCGACCAAATTTTTCTCGATGTCCGCGTGTGAGCAAATGACCTGCTGACCTTTGAAACGATCGCCGAAAGTCGGTTCGGGAATTCCGCCATCGAGCGGGATAAAGGTTGGTTGATAATTTTCGTCGCCGTTGTTGTCGAGCATCACGAGAATTTTTTGCAGATTGGGAAAGACGAAGAACGGCAGCGTGTCGTGCAGCAAAATTGGATTCTGCAATGCAATGTCCGGCGGGAGCAGCGGTTCGGGGACAGAGCCGTCGCGATTCATCGCATACAAACTGATGCGACCGGAGAGATCGCTCAGGAAAAAAATTCGGTCGCCGACCAACTGCGGACTGAGAAAGAGTCGCGCCGATAACAAAGATTCGATTTTGAAATTTTTCAATTGCATACCCTCGTGAAATAAAAACCGCCCCGGCAGGTACCAGAGCGGGCGACGGCGCTTATTCTAACATGCGCGCGTGCGAGCGTCAATGCGATGGCGTAAGGGCTCATCTGAAAATCAGCGGCAGCCAGAAAAAGAAAAGCGGCGGCGGTTGGGTCGCGCCGGCGGCGCCCGAATTGGGATCGGACATCAGACTCGATTCGTCCACCGCCTCAAAGTCCGAGCCGTGAACGGTCTTGAGCTGCGTGACGAGTGTGTCATCGTTCCAACTGCTGTCAGGCGCGCCGCTGATGTACCAGTCGCTGCCATTGTCCGCGAGAAACATCCCGTACTGTTTCAGTGCAATCAGAATCGCTTGCACTTCGGGCGCGTAGGACGAAACATCGAACGAGGCTTTCAAACGAAAGCGTTGACCCATCGGCGGCACGCTCGTACTGGTGTTCGACGAGGCATCGTGACGCGCGGGCCAGAGGTGTTTCTTTTGAGTCGTCTGCGCGGTAAAACGCAGCGCGTGAGGGATCGACTGCGCGGTGACGGCTTCATCGTAGCGCACCAGTCCGGCGAAAATCGGCAAGCCCGCGGCATCGGCAGATGTCCAGGTATCCGGTCGCAGCGCGTGGGAATTGAGGTCGTACTTCGCGCCCGAATCCGCGTTCCAGCTATTGTCCGCTTGCAAATACGAGTTGTACATCTCATACAAGTTGCAATGGTCGCGGTCAATCACAAGCACGTGCCGATCGCCGCTGCTGTTCGAGCCGCCTTCAACCGGCGCGTCGGGTGGAATCGGATACGGACCCGGATCACTCTCATCACCATACGCGGTGAAATTGATCGCGACCGGCGGTTGTGTGCCGGGCACGGTCGTGTACGGAATCCCAATCGGCGCGCCCTCCCACACTGTCCCGAAATCGGGATGCAGTCCGGTGGTCGAACCCATCGAGGTAATGTACGCGCTAGAATGAGAATCGACGGGCAGCGTGTCAACGCGCGCATTCCAAATATTGTTGGAAGGAAAAACGGAACAGCTGCCGATGGACGACGGAGGAACTAGAGTTGTGATGAAGGTCGTAATTATCACGACCAGCGCGCACGCCGCACCGCCGAGCCTGAGCGCTGGATTGCGCTTTGTGCTATGCATCTGCACCTCTCGCTGGAATTTTCAAATCTATTATACGAGGCGAGCACATAGCGGCAAATAGCACAATGGTCAATGCACAATGCACAATGCGGAACGGTGAACGGAGAGTTGTCTGCCAACGCGCGCGGCGAGAACCCGCGCGTTATTTTCCGTTCAGAAAGTTGTCGAGGTCCGCGGCGCGGGGGAGTGAAGGGATAACGCCGAGGCGCGTGCACGCTAGCGCGCCCGCGGCAGAGGCGCGTCGGGCTGCGCGTTCGAGCGGCAATCCCTCGGCGAGAGAGGCGGCGAGTGTGCCGTTAAAGGCATCGCCCGCGCCGGTAGTGTCAACGACTTTCACCTCGAACGCTGGAATTTCTCGATAGCCGTTCGCGGTTACGACCAGCGCGCCGCGTTCGCCGCGCGTGAGGACGACGGTGCCGACGTCCGCTTGCAACAGTTCATTGCACAAGTCCAATGATTCGCTCGGATCGTCGGGCGCGCGTCCGAGGAGAATTCGCAGCTCGGTTTCATTCGGCGTGAGCACGTCCACGTTCGCGAGAATCTCGCGCGGCATTAGACGCGCGGGCGCGGGATTCAAGATGGTGATCACGCCCGCGTGGCGCGCCAGTTCCATCGCGTGTCCTGCGGTCTCGAGCTGGATTTCCAATTGCGTGATGACGACATCACTCTCTTCGAGGTGCATCGCCGCGCGGTCGAGGTGCGCGGGCGAGAGTAGCGCGTTTGCGCCGGGGTCGAGGATGATGAAATTATCACCTGTGCGGTCGAGCACAATAAATCCGACGCCGGTGTTGCGTTCGCGCATGCGTTGGAAAAAAGACGTGCCGACATTCTCGATTTCGTACAGCGACAGTGCCATATCGCCGAACGCATCGACGCCGATGAGTCCAATCATCTCCACATTCATCCCGAGCCGCGCAATCTGAACGGCTTGATTGCTGCCCTTGCCGCCCGGACCCTGATCAAAGTCGCGCCCGATCAAGGTTTCGCCGCGCACCGGAAAACGGTCGGCGCGCAGTGTAAGTCCCACGGCAAAACTTCCAACCACGCTAACCTTTGAAGATGAGTTGTTCAGCATAGAGATGCGCCCTTGCCACCAAGCCACCGAGCCGCTAGGAAATTATTGTATCTGTGTGACTCGGTGCCTATGGGTTAAATCCACAAACCGTGAGACATCCCTAGAGGCGGTGCCGTCTAGGGACAATCAGCAATTTCTATCGCGCCCACGCTTGCAAAATATATTCATAAAACTTTTTCGTGTCCACCGAATCCAGCGCGCGGATTTTGCGACCGCCTGACGTTACCTGTGTACGACCTTGCGAAATTCCTTCCGTAATAATTTTCGTTTCGAATTCGCGCACGGTGAAAAATTCCGGATGTGCGAGATAGGCGGTCGTCAGTACATCCCAGAAAAAATAATCCTGATGCAGCACGAGCGAATAACATTGTCCCGCGAGATCAGAAATCGGAAAACGATGCTGCCGTCCGAGTTGCTTCACAAACGCGGCAGTCACCGGCACGTTGTTGGTGAGGTCGAGCGGACAAATCGTAAGGGGAATTTGGCTGCGCCACACGCGGTCGGCGGCGAGCGGGTCCCAGTACACATTCCATTCCGCCGAGACATCCTGACCACCTTCCATAATCGGATCGACGTTGCCTTTCACATCGAGCGCGCCGCCCATCCAGTAAATTTCTTTGATCTTGGATTCGATCTCGCGCGACAGATCGAGCGCGGTCGCGACCGTCGTGAGGGGACCTGTAACGAGCAGCGTGACCGGCTCGCGCGCCTCGCGCAAAACGCGTACCATAAACTCTTGTCCGATCTCGGGCGCGAGTGGCGTGCGAATATCCTCATTCTGATTGAGAATCGGAAAGTGATCGATGGTGAATGAATCGCGGCGGAAGATGCGCGGGAATGGATTGAGTCCGCGCACAGTGCTCTCGGCGACCGGAATTTCAGAGCGGCCCATCAAGTCGAGAATCTTGCGCGTGGCGCTCACCGCGGGCGTGATATAACAATCTGCCGGAGTGACGACGACGCCGAGCACATCAACATGCTCCATCGTCATCAAGAGAATCGTGGAGAGATAATCGTCCACGCCTCCGTCGTGATCCATAAGGACGAGTTGTTTCGGCATGGCTATCTATGGGAATTGCCCCTCAGCGAGAATGACGTTCTTTGAATACAACCTCGAATTATCTGAATTGAACTCGTACTTCACATTCACAAGCCTTATTCTCATTGGTCAATTCACG
>JBBSHK010000174.1:0-6686 GCA_038253185.1 Anaerolineae bacterium
TCATGCTCATCTCGCATTTTGAACACCTCGTTGAACTGGAGGGCGCGACGTGGGGACTGGAGACCGCCATTCGCGGCGCGAGGGAGCGTTTTTCGCCGGTCATGATGACGGCGCTGGTGACGGGCATCGCGTTGGTGCCACTGGCCATCGGCAGTGGCGCGCCGGGACGCGAGATCGAGGGGCCGCTCGCGATCGTCATCCTTGGCGGACTCTTCAGCTCGACCGCTCTAACGTTGTTCGTGCTCCCTACGTTCGCGATTCGCTTCGGACGGTTCGCGAAGTCGGAGACGCAGCCCAACCTGCGGTGATGCTCCACTGGCGCGCTCTATATCAATGAGCTCCGCCGCCTCGGGCTTCTGCTGCCCCTCACCCGGGAACGCATGCGCCGGGTCCGCCATCTGCGCCCGCACCCAGCCACGCAACAAATTCACGTGCACATCAAGATCCCGAGCCACCTGCGCCATCGCCACGCCACGCTCACGTACCAGGCGCACCGCTTCCTGCTTAAACTCCCGACTGAACCGCCGTCGTGATCCCATCTCCCACCTCCGGCATCCAAAAAGAACCTAAACGAGGTGTCTTTGATTGACGGTAGCCCTTCTTTAGGTCCGTTCTTAAGCTGACAGGCGTTCAGAGTTTTCCTCTTCGTATTTCTCTGCATATTGTTTGGGGGTTAGACTTCCGAGGCCGCGGTGCGGCCGAGCGGTGTTGTAGCTCACTCGCCAGCTCTCGATGATGCGCCGTGCGTCGCCCACCGTGCCCTCGACGCTCAGTGTCAGCGGATCAGCCACGACGAACGACTCTGCTTTTTTCACGCGCGCGATTTGCTGCGATTGTTCGTCGAGCGACATAAAACGGTGGATGATGCCGATGCCGCCTTCGCGCGCCATCGCGATCGCCATTTCACTCTCCGTCACCGTGTCCATATTCGCGGACACGACCGGAATCTGGAGCGAAATTTTTTTCGTCAACTTGGTGCGGGTCGATAATTTTCTCCGCGACTCGACCTCCGAATATTGCGGCACCAAAAGCACGTCGTCATAAGTGAGCGCGAGTTCAGGTGAAATTTTCATAGTGATGCTCCGTTGCGCGACTCCTTCTCTCTCCCGTATAACGGGGGAGGGTTAGGGTGGGGTTAAACCGTTCCATCTAATATGATCTGATCGCCGTCGAAGCGTTCGATCACCGCGAGCGAAACGGTCGGCACATTCAGTGATACCAGCGCGGCGCGTCCGCCTTCGAAACTTTTTTCGATCACCGCGCCGACGCCGACGAGTGTCGCGCCACTCTGTTCCACCAAGCGCGCGAGCGCGAGAATCGTTTGCGCGGTCGCCAAAAAATCGTCGATGATGAGCACGCGGTCCGTCGGCAATAAATATTCGGGGGAAACTAAAAGCTCGACCAGGTCGCCTTTGGTGTGCGAGGGCGCGGTGGCGCGCAATGGAGTGGGAGGCATTGTAACGGGCTGCTGCTTGCGCGCAAAGATCACGGGGACTTGCAGCATCATCCCCGCCGCCAGCGCGGGCGCGATGCCGCTGATTTCGGCGGTCAGGATTTTGGTCGGGCGCGTGTCGCGAAAGCGCCGCGCGAATTCTTCGCCCACGCTCTGCATCAGCGCGGGATCGATCTGGTGATTCATAAAGGAATCCACTTTCAGAATCCCGCGCCCGAGATGTTTGCCTTCGCTCAAAATTCGCTCGCGCAAAATTCGCATTAATCTCCCTCCTCCACCTTCGACCGAACGTGAAACCGCGAGGATTATAAGCCACTTTCGCCTTTCGCTCAACGCAATTATAATTGGCGCGATGTTGCACCACGAGAACGCGGAAATTTTCGCACTGAATGCCCTGTCCCCGCTCGATGGACGCTACGTGCGCGAAATGTCGCCGCTGCAAAATTATTTTTCGGAATTCGCGTACTTGCGCGACCGCGTGCGCGTCGAAATCGAATATGTGCTCGCGCTCGCGCGCTTTCAACTCACGCGCCCCAGCTCACAAGCCGATGAAAAATTATTGCGCACGGCAATCACGGACTTTACTCCGAACGAGGCGCGCCAGATTCAAGCCATCGAGCGCACCACGCGTCACGACGTGAAAGCAATCGAATATTATTTGCGCGGCAAGCTCGGCGCGTCACCCTTGGCTGATCTCGCGCCCTGGGTTCATTTCGGACTGACTTCCGAGGATGTGAATCAGATCGCGCAGGCGTTCGCCTTGCGCGATTCGCGCGATCAGGTGCTGCTGCCCGCGCTCGACGAATTAATCGCGCGAATCGCCGCGTGTGCGCGTGAATACAAGTCAATGCCGATGCTGGCGCGTACGCACGGTCAGCCCGCAGTGACGACCACGCTCGGCAAAGAATTCGCGGTATTTGTCGCGCGCTTGAAAAAACAGCGCAAGCTGCTGGTCGAGCACCGCTTTGAGGCAAAGCTCAACGGCGCGGTCGGAAATTTTAACGCGCTCGTCGCCGCCGCACCCGAGGTGGACTGGCTCACCTTCAGCACCGATTTCATTCGCGCCGTTGGCTTGGAGCCGAATCTTGTCACGACGCAATTGCTGCCCTTCGATAATTGGATCCGTTATTTCGACGCGCTGGGTTTGACCAACTCGATTCTGCTCGACCTCGCGCAAGATGTGTGGCGCTATCTCAGCGAGGATTACTTGACGCTGCGCGCGGTCGCGGGCGAGGTCGGTTCGTCGACGATGCCGCAGAAAGTCAACCCGATCGATTTCGAAAACGCCGAGGGCAATCTCGGTCTCGCCAACGCGCTGCTCGCGCATTACGCGCAAAAATTGCCGGTCTCGCGCTTGCAGCGCGATTTGTCGGACTCGACCGTGCGGCGCACTTTTGGCGTGGCGCTTGGGCACACGCTGCTCGCGTGGCTGAACCTGACGCGCGGTTTGGAAAAAATTCAGGCGAACGAAACAAAGATGCGCGACGATTTGGAATCACACTGGGAGATCGTGGCAGAGGGCGCGCAGACGATTTTGCGCCGCGCGGGTTTTGGCGACGCGTACGAGGAATTGAAAACACTCACGCGCGGCAAGACGATTGCGCGCGCGGATTTCGCCGCGTGGGTTGAAAATCTGCGAGTGGATGAAACCGTCAAGGCGCGGCTGCGCGAGTTGTCGCCCTTGACCTACGTTGGCTTGGCAGAACAATTGGTGGAACGCGCGCTGCGTGAATGACGGAGAACGAATGACGGACGACCGGGGCTAATCCCCTCCGTCTTCCGTTACCCGTCTTTCGTCTATTGGAGAAGCAAATGCCCGTAACAGTCGTCCTTGGAACACAATGGGGTGATGAAGGTAAAGGCAAGGTCGTAGATTATTTTGCGCGTGAGTACGATTTCGTCGCGCGCTTTAATGGCGGCAACAACGCCGGACATACGGTCGTCAATCCGCTCGGCACATTCAAGATTCACCTGGTGCCGTCCGGCATTTTTTATCCGCACACGCGCTGCCTGATGGGCGGCGGGATGGTGATGGAACCTACCGTTTTGCTGGAGGAAGTGAACCTGCTGCGCGACGCGGGTGTGGATTTTGAAAAGCGGCTGTTCATCTCGCCGCGCGCGCATCTCATTATGCCTTACCATAAAATTCTCGACGGGCTGTACGAAAACGCAAAAGGCGCGAGTGCGGTCGGCACTACCAAGCGCGGCATCGGACCTGCGTTCGCGGACAAGATCAGCTACAACGGTTTAAGGTGGACTGATGTCGCGGACGCCGACCGATTCGCGGAAAAATTGCGCGTGCAAGTCGGTCTGAAAAATAAAATTATTGGTGCGCTCGGCGGAGAACCAGTCGATTTCGAAACCGTGTTCGAGGACTATTGCGGCTATTACGAATCGCTCAAGCCGTACATTCGCGAGCTGACGCCCATTGTGCAAAAAGGTTTGCGCCAAAAGAAAAAATTTCTGCTGGAGCAGGCGATGGGCGCGTTGCTCGATCCCGATTGGGGCACGTACCCCTTCGTCACCGCCTCGACCACGCTCGCGTCCGCGGCAACCGGCGGCTTGGGCATTCCGCCGCGCGCGATCACGCGTATCGTCGGCGTGACTAAAGCGTACACCACGCGCGTCGGCGGCGGTCCACTGCCCACCGAAATTTTGAACGACGCAGATCCCGCGCGCGCGAAATTGACCGAGATCGCGGCGACGACCGGACGCACGCGCCGCGCGGGCTGGCTCGATATGGAATTAATTCGCTTCTCCGCGCAACTCAACGGCATTGACGAATTATTTTTGACCAAGCTCGACGTACTGAGTGGCTTGGAAAAAATCAAGATCGGCGTCGGCTATCGACTTGACGGCAAGCGCGTGCATTATCACGACATCGATGCCGACCAATTGGCGCGTGTCGAACCGCAATACCGCGAGCTGCGCGGCTGGGACGAGGACATTACGCGCGTGCGAAAATATTCTGACCTGCCCTCGCGGGCGCGAGGCTATGTCGAGCTGATCGAAAAGTTGGCGGGAGTACGCGTGCGCTGGATTTCGGTGGGAGCCGAACGCGAGGCGGTGATCAAGCGTTGACCTCCATTCTAATGAGAACAACCTGCATCCTGAGCGAGACTTTTTCAGAGCAGGTTTTCAAGCTATAATTGTCCTCATTGTCCAAGCGGAAGGTCTGCATAGATGCACGGGCTGAAAGCCCTCCGCCTCCGGGTCTCCAAAACTTATGATTGGTACTGTTGCTCGCCTGAGTAAGGTCACGATTTATTTTGCCGCACAGTTGGTCTTTTCCGAATTGTCGTGGGAGATCAATCATGACGCGCGCATCGGACTCGTCGGTCCCAACGGCGCGGGCAAGTCCACGATCTTGAAATTGCTCGCAGGCGAACTGGAGCGCAACGAGGGCGCGGTCTTTATTACCCGTGGCGTACGCGTGGGCTATTTGCCGCAGGAGGTGAATTTCGATCTCGCGCGCACGGTGCTCGAAGAGGCGCTGGATGCTTCCCCGACGCTCGCCGCGCTCGAACGCGAGATGCAGCGGCTCGAAGCGCAGATGGGCGACTCGCAGGTGTACGGCGATGAGAAAAAACTTGCGCGGGTGATGGAACAGCACGCGCGCGCGGTCGAGCAATTCGAGGCAAAGGGTGGTCTGAATTTTGACAACCGCGTACGCGCGACGCTGCGCGGGCTTGGATTTAATGATGAGGATTTTCAACTACCGCTTTCGGCGCTTTCGGGCGGACAAAAGAAATTGGTGGGGCTGGCGAAATTGTTGATCGAACAGCCCGAACTATTGCTGCTCGATGAGCCGGACAATCATCTTGATCTGCAAGGCAAAGAATTTCTCGAACGGCTGATTGCCGATTATCCCGGCGCGGTGGTGATCGTTTCACACGATCGCTATCTGCTCGACATCGTGGCGGAAGAAATCGCGGAATTGGAAGATGGCAAGCTGACGCTCTACGTCGGGAATTATTCCGAGTACGCCTTTGAGAAAAATCAAAGATTGCTCAAGCAGCAGCAGATGTTCCAGATTCAGCAGCGCGAGATCAATCGGCTCGAATTTTCGATCCGCCGCCTGCTGGGCTGGGGCGCGGGGCAGAATGAAAAATTTGTGCGCCGCGCCAAGTCGATGCAAAAGCGGCTGGACAAGACCGAGCGCATCGACAAACCGATTTTGGAGCGACGCACGATTGGACTGGACTTTAATGTCGCGCGCCGCGGCTCGAACAAGGTGCTCGAAGTAAATCGCCTCGCGAAATCATTTGACGGGATGCCGGTGTTGAAAGATGTGAACTTGCTGGTGTGGCACGGCGAGCGCGTCGGCATTGTCGGTCCGAACGGCGCGGGCAAGACGGTTTTATTCCGCGTGATCCTCGACGAAGAACAACCCAGCGCGGGCGAAGTAACCGTCGGTCCGGCGTCGACGATTGCGTACTATTCGCAGGAACACCAGACGTTAAAGTACGATAATACGCTGGCGGAGGAATTGCGCCGTCAGAAACCGATGATCGACCGCGAGTTGTTTGGTCTGCTCGGCAGATTTTTGTTTACGGCGGAGGACGCGAAGAAAAAAATCCGCGCGCTGTCGGGCGGTGAAAAAGCGCGCGTGCAAATGGCAAAGCTGATGCTGCAAGGCGCGAACTTTTTGCTGCTCGACGAGCCGACGAACCATCTCGACATTCGCTCGGCGGAAGTACTCGAAGAGGCATTGGAAGATTATGACGGCACGCTGCTCATCATTTCGCACGACCGCTACTTTCTCGACGTCGTGGTGAATCGGATTGTGGAACTGGAAGATGGCAAGCTGACGGAATATCTAGGCAACTATACGTACTATGTCGAGGAGAAAGCGCGACGCGCAAAGGGAAAAGCGCGTCGTTCGGTCGCGCTAGATGACGATGAAAAAGAATTGGCGATGCCAAGCAAAATGAAAAGCAAACGCGCGGCGCGATGAGGGGATATGAAAAAAAACGGCGGACGGGATAATTCTATAGCTCTCGATCAGGAAGTGATGCGGCGCAAGTCGCCTATCGAACGCAAGAAGATGGGCTATGCCGATACCGAGATGGATATGTCGTGGCGGGTGCTGCGCATCATGTCGGAGTTTGTGGATGGCTTTGGCTTTCTGTCCAAGCTGCATCGCACCGTGACATTCTTTGGATCCGCGCGGACGAAAGAGGACGATCCGCATTATCAGATGGCGGTCGATTTGGGGCGGCGGCTTGCCGAA
>JBBSHK010000175.1:0-6653 GCA_038253185.1 Anaerolineae bacterium
CTCATTCGAACCTCGGTGGCATCGCGGGCTATCTCGGCAATTGGGACCAAGCGATCGACCATTTGAAACGCAGTCTGGAGTTGAAGCAGCGCATCGGCGACGCCAAGTCGTTGTCGCTGTCTTTTTCCAATCTCGGACTGGTGTATGTTTATAAAGGTGACTCGAGCATGGCGCGCGAATATTTCAGCGCGGGGCTGAGACTCGCCGAAAAACTCCACGACCCGAAACAGACCTGCCTCGCGCTGAACGGTTTGGCTCAAGCGGAACTGCTCGACGCGCGGTGGTCCGAGGCACTGCAACTTCTCAGCGCCAGCACGCAGGCGGCGACCGAAGCCGGAGCGAAGGACGAACTGGCGGAAGCGTTCTGGATTCAAGCGGAGGCATTGTTGGGCGAGCGGCAGACGATGGAGGCAGAAGCCGCCGCGCGGCTCGCTCTGCAAATCGCGCAGGAGATCGGCATCCGTCAGACGGAAGCGAATGCTTATCGTGTGCTGGGCGCGATCGAGCGCGCCGCGCGACGCTGGCGCGAAGCAGAGTCCGATCTCTCGCGCAGCATCGGAATCTGGGGAGAACTGAAGAATCAGTTTGAAGCGGCACGCGCCGAATTCGAACTGGCGTTGCTGTATCGCGATCTGGGGATGGAGCTTGACGCGCGTTCGTTGCTCCAGCGCTGCCACGATACCTTTTCGCATTTCCATGTCGAGTACTACCTGGCGCGAGTCGAGGCAGCGACTGACCCGCGCGCCGCGACTTTTCCGCAATTCGAGCGGGCTACTAACGAATGGTGCTAGTTGACGCTCGCGCTGTCACGGAAGTTTAGGCAAAATCGTATGACCGGGGCAAATACCAAGCTTGAAACAGCAACTAGCACCATTCGTTACTACGGATATGAAATAGGCTTTACCCAAAATAACCGAAATCGTCCTGCTCCTCAGAAGCATCTAGTGTCCTGTCGGGCGCAGCGAGGGGACTCGTCAATGCCTAAGAGATGAGATTGTGATGTAGGTCGTCTTTGGACCTGAAAAAATAATTCTTATATCTTTGTGTCTTCATAGTAAAGCCAAACCGGAATTCAATCACCGATGCGACAAGACCTGCGCTCAATTCCTTTTTTCAGCGACCCGGCAGACCAGGTGCTCGGCGCGGTCGAAGCACGCGCGCATCGCGAGCGGTACCGCAAAGGCGATCTGATTTTTGCCGAGGGCGATTATGGCGACCGTATGTATGTCATCGAATCGGGCCAGGTCAAAGTCGTTTCGGAAGATCACGGACAAGAAAAAATCTTTTCTTATCTGAATCCCGGGAATTTTTTTGGTGAGACCGCGCTGTTGACGGGTGAGCCGCGCAATGCGGCAGTGCGTGTCGTGCTCGATTCCGAAGTAATCGTGCTCACCAAGGCAGACCTCGAAGAACTGATTGAGAAATACCCGGTTATTGCCGTTCACGTGAGCCCGCGCACATTGGCGAACGTTTTCTGGTGGAGGGCGGCGCGGTGAATCCAGTGCCGACCGCCATCCTCGCAGAAAAGGGCATGAATGTCGTCATCGGCTCGAGTGTGATTCCCAGTCTCAGCGACCGACTCCACCGCAAGCAGCAGCATCAGCTTCGGCGACCTCCCGATGTCGTACATATTGTAATGGGCGCGATGGAAATTATGGAGAGCGAGATTTTCAAAACGCGAATGCGCCCGATGGACATTCTCATCCAACCGGATGTAGCGCGCTTTAGCACTCTCGACTATAATCAAGTGCACGAAATCATTGCGGCAGGACAGGTCGCGGCGCACCTACAGGTTGATCGGATTCGACAACTGCTCGCCCCGCGTCCCCGCCCTCGCCCAACCTCCTGACCTCTCGATGGACACTCCCCCCACGGCGCTCGCAGCACTCCCTCCTCAGAGCACGGTTCCCTCTGAAGCGAGCAGTATGCAGAGTCGCCTGGACGCGCTGCTCTCGTTGCAATCCATCGCCCGCGAGCTCACAGCGGAACTCGACCTCGATCGACTGCTGCATAAAATATTGCGCGCGGCGGTCACCGTGATGAGCTGCAACGCCGGCTCGCTGCTCCTCTTTGACGCCGCGTCCAGCGAACTGGTCTTTGAGGTGGTGGAAGGCGGCGGCGGCGAAAATCTGGAAAAGACGCGCATCAATTCCGTGCAAGGCATCGCCGGCGCGGCGTTTACTCAGCGCCAACCAATCATTGTCGAAGACCCTTCGCGCGACGATCGCTACTTCGGCGCGGTGGCGGACAACTTTGGCTTGCGGATCAAAAACTTGATGGCGGTGCCGCTCATTGCCAAGGGCGAGGCGATTGGCGTGCTGGAGGTAATGAACAAAGCCTCCAGCGAAAGTTTCAACCACGGCGATCAGGATCTGCTCCTCGCGTTCGCATCACAGAGCGCGATTGCCATCGAGAATGCGCGACTCTACCGTGATCTGGTCGATGAACGCGACCGCATTCTGGCGGTTGAAGCGGGAGTACGCCACGAACTCGCGCGCGACTTGCACGACGGTCCGGCACAAATGATTTCGGCAATCATTATGAGCACGCGCTTTTTGCGCGAGCTTGCAGAACGCGCGCCAGAGCGCACCGAAGATGAATTGCTCCGTCTCGAGGCGCTCGCGCAGAAAGCCTTGTATCAAGTACGCAATCTGTTGTTCGACCTTCGCCCCGTAGTACTTGAAACGCAAGGACTCAAGCCCGCGCTCGAAGCGTACGTCGAACGATTACGCATGGTCGAACCCTTCAGTCTTGAGCTTGATGCCGGTTCAGTGAACACGCGTTTTTCTGCCAACGTCGAGTCCGCGATTTTCTCTATTGTGCAAGAGGCGGTGAATAATGCCAAGCGGCACGCTGCGCCGCACAGAGTCTGGATTCATGCCAAGCAGCGCGACGGCGTTCTCACGATCAGCGTACGAGATGATGGTCGCGGCTTTAATGTGTTACACGCGCAGGCATCGTCCACCGAACGCAACAGTCTCGGCTTGTTGAATATGCGCGAGCGCGCCGAAATCGCGCGCGGTCGTCTGGAGATTGATTCTCACCCCGGTCGAGGCACCACGGTGACGCTGACCGTCCCGTTGTAAATAACCAGCAAGCGACATTAGAAAGGTGACGCGGATTTTCGCGGATGAACGCAGACGAGGGACTTGATTCAAACCATCCGCGCTCAAAACGCGATGCGCTCAAGTCTCGACACCGTTTGTTTGACGGAGCTATTTCTTCCTCTTCGCTTCTCCTGCCAATTTGACGCGCTGCCAAAATTCTTTATTATTGGCTCAATGAATTTACACACGCTGCGCTCGCGCTGCGCGCGGCATTTTAGCTGGCTCGCCCTCATTTGCGCCTTTGCGCTCACGCTCTTCTCGCCTCCTGTTCTCGCCGACAATCCAACCATCAACACGGTGGTGTCGCTCGCGCCGCTTGATCCGACCGCGGGGGTTGAGATGGTCGCGTTGACACTGGACGCGAACATGATCGATTCGAACGCGCACACGATCGTCACGGGCAACACGACCTTCAAGCTGCACAATCTCAGCAAAGTCGCGCCCGTAACCGTCTCGGTGGGTTTTCCCGCGTGGGGCGGCGGCGCGCTGTCCTTCGATCCCGCGCAGTTTTCGGGCTTTAGCGTTTCGAGTGAAGACAAAAAAATTCCGCTCTCGACTGCCACCGCGCCGCTCAAGCTCGGCGCGGAAACGCGCACTGTGAATTGGTACACGCTGGATGTTCTCCTCGACGCCGACGAAAAGCAACTCATCCGCGCCGATTTCACTCTGGACTTGGGCAGCGGAAGTTTTCCGCGCTTTACCTACGGACTGATGCCCGCGAACAATTGGAAAGGCACCGTCGATTCCGCGCGACTCACGCTGCACTTTGCTTCCTCGACCACGATGGAACAATTTATGTCGATCGATCCCGCGCAAAAAGATTTCGACGGCAAGAGTCTGACGTGGCTGTTCATCGACTTTAATCCGAGCGCGAATCCCGCGGCGAGTTTCATTCGCCCGGCAGTGTGGAATGATTTGATCTCGAAACGCGCCTCGGCAGCGCAGAACCCCAACGACGCCAACTTGCATTTCGCAGTAGGACAAATTTATCAACAGCTTGCCTCGGTCGATTCTCCGCGACGCGAGAACTTTGTGGCGCAGGCGCTCGCGGAATTAGAAGTCGCGGCACGTCTGAATCCCAAGAATGTTGACGCCGTGACTGCACTCGCGCAAGTGTACGAAACCCGCGCGGGCGCTGCCGCCGGTCCGCGCGATCCAAATTACGTCGCGCTGTCGCTCGCGCAGTGGCAGAATCTGATCGGCACACGCGCCGATGCGGACGCGCGTAAACATTCGGCAGAAGACAGTTTTGCTCTCGGACTGGAGGCGCGCGCGCGCGGCGACAATGAACTCGCGCTCAAGTATTTTGACGACGCGAATAAATTTTCACCCGCAGGCGCGGGACCGCTCTACACGCGCCCGCGTTGGCAGGCAGAGACACAAGCGGCGAACGTGGCGCTCACGAAAAGTTTGTTGGACGAAGGCAAAATTGGACCCGCGCTCACGCGCGCCCGCGCGGCGTTTGGAGAGGAATTCACACTCGCGCCCGCGCCCACGCCGCCTGCCTTTGCCATCAGCCACGCCTCGGTCAACACCAGCAGCTCGGAGCGGCGCGTGGTCGTTCACTTGCTGCCTTATCCCGGTACGTCCGATGAAGCCAAGACGATTGCTTCTCAACTCGCAGACTCGCTCAACAAGGTGGCGGTCGGGTCGATTGCCTTTGGCGCGAGTGATAGTGATTACACCATTCAGATCGGCGTGCCTTTCGATTCCGACAGCGACTTGAAAAATAAACTCGGGAAGCTGGCGCGCGCGATTCCGGACCGCAGCGATTGGAATCTCTTGCGCTCGATTGTGAATCCGTCCACGCTCGAGTGGAATGAACGGAGCGAGACCTATTCGAGCGTCGCCCATTATCGCGAGAACGTCGATTTGCAGACCGCGCAAGCGGGCTTGCAAGCGAACCTGAATGATTTGAATCGGACGGTCGCCGATCTTCAAAAAGCTCCACCCGACGACGTGAAGGCGCAACTACGGCTGGCAATGCTGCGGGACGCACAGGACTGGTGGAGGCGTGTTCAAGCCTCTGCCTCAATAACCTATCAGGCGCAAACTTCGAGCGGCGCGACGCGCGAGTGGAATATTCGCCCCGGTGAAAAACAGGTGCTCACCTATGAGGCAAACGATATTCGGACAGAGTGGCTGGTGCTCGGTGGAATCGGCGCGGCAGTCGTCTTGCTCGTGGTGCTGCTGCTCGTATTTCTGATCGTGGGGCGACGACGCGGCGCACCCGCAGAGGCGTAAGATTTCGACGGATCTAAAAAATCAGTGGAGGTGCTCCACCGATTTTTATTTGCGCGCGAGAGGCGAGAACTGTTCACCGCTACAGCACGCGGACAATCAGCCCTTTCAGATACTCGCTTTCGGGAAAGGCGAGTGAGATCGGATGGTCCGGCGCTTGCAATAATTTTTCTACGATCAAGCCCTCGCGCGCGGCATCTCGCGCCGCGCCGAAAATCACCTTTTGAAATAAATCCGCGCTCACGAGACCCGAACAAGAAAATGTGACGAGCGTGCCGCCGGGTCGCAAGAGTTGGAACGCCAGCAGATTAATATCCTTGTAACCGCGCAACGCGCGTTCGAGCTGAGCTTGCGACGAGGCAAACTTGGGCGGGTCGAGTACGATTGAATCGAACCGACGACCTTCCGCGCGAAACTCGCGCAATTTCTGAAACGCATCCGCGACGAGAAATTCCGCGCGTGCATCCATTCCGTTCAAGGAAAAATTTTCCCGCGCGAGGTCGAGCGAACTCGCAGACGCGTCGAGATTCACAACGCGCGTGTCAGGATTCTGCGCCGCGTAAATCCCAAAGCCGCCGGTGTACGCGAACGCATTGAGCACCTCGCCGCGGAGATACGGTGCCGCGCGGCGGCGATTCAGGCGTTGGTCCAAATAGAATCCCGTCTTGTGTCCGCGTTTCACATCGACCAAAAAGCGCAAACCATTTTCCTCGATCTCGATTTTGTCCGGCGGCTCTGCCCCGTACAGCACGCCGGTCACTGCTTGCAGCCCTTCTTTTTTTCGCACATCGACATCGCCGCGTTCGTAAATGCCGCGCAGACCTCCCCCTGCCCCTCCTTCAGAAGGAGGGGTGTCAACCCGCGCACTATCAAAGATTTCCAGCAAGCTCTCAACGACTTCTTTCTTGTGTAACTCCGCGCCGAGCGTTAGAAATTGCGCGACGATAAAATCGGCATAGCTGTCAATAAAGATGCCGGGCAATCCGTCCGATTCGGCGTTCACCCAACGAAATGCGCGTAGAGGCGAGCGGCTGTTCACCCCTACCGATTCGCGTATTTCAAGCGCGCGCCGCAATCGCCGTTTGAAAAACTCCCGGTCAATTTTCTCCTCACGTTCAAACGTCCACACACGCGCGGCGATTTGTGAACGCGAATTGTAGGACGCGCGCGCGAGCCACTCCCCTGCCGCGTCGTACACCTCCACCGTGTCGCCATCATTCGCGTTCTCCACGCGCGCAATCGCGCCAGAGAAAATCCATGGGTGATGATTCCGCAGCGGTTTTTCGCGAAGCGTGCCGCGCTTGA
>JBBSHK010000176.1:0-6635 GCA_038253185.1 Anaerolineae bacterium
CAACGACATCGCACGCTCAATAAAATATACATACAAGTCCGCCGTGCCAGCATAAGTCTCGAATTTATCTTCCGCGTACGCTTTGAATTCTTGTCCGAGAGTCTCCTGCCGTACATACGGCGGGTTGCCGATGACGACATCAAACCCGCCATCCTTCATCACCTCAGCAAATCTCTTATCCCAATCAAAGGGATTCTTGTCTTTCCAGTTCGCTCCAAAATATTTTTCGAGTTCTTCCGACGTGCCGCTGATGAGCGAATCGCCCTGTTCGATATGCCGCAGCATCGGCAGCTTGTCGCGGACGTTCAACGCCTTGAGCAAGAGGTTCAAGCGCGCCACCTCGACCGCCTGCTCGTCCTTGTCCACGCCGTAAATATTCGTCGTCAAGATTTCGACTTGGCGCGCATAGTCAATCATATCGTATTCGCCTCGCGCCTGATTGCGCTCGCGCGTCAGATAGCGGTCGAGCACATCAAACGCTTCGATCAGAAACGAACCAGAGCCACACGCGGGGTCGAGCACTCGCACCGGGCGCGAAGGGTTGTAACCGTTTTCTTCCAGATAGCGACCGAGCGTTTGCTGGACGATGTATTTCACCACGAACGTCGGCGTGTAGTAAATCCCTTGCGATTTGCGCTTCGCCTTTTTCGCTTCCAGTTCCTGATGCTCGCTAAAAACATAGCCGAGATATTGTTCATAGACTCGTCCCAATACATCCGAGTCAATCGCGGCAAAATTATAGTTGGCATTGTTCGCGCGCGACTCGTACAAGCCCTCGATAACCTCCACGAGTGCGGCGGGCTGAGCGTCCAAGCCGTCGGTGTAATGCGTGGCAAACAACTGGCTATTGTAAATATCATCAAGTTCGCGGAAACGCCGATAGAGCGCGGACAATAATTTATTGTGCGGCGTTTCGCGTACGAGCGCAATCAATTTTTCCACTTCGACCTCGCGGTCTTCGGCAGTACGCATGAAAATCAAACGGTCGAGCATCAACTGCACCGCGTCGTCAATCATCTTGGGCGTTGTCAACAAGTCTTGATTGTACGCCTTGAAATTGGCATAGAGTTCTTGGCGCGAACGCTTGAGGTGATCATAAAGACTTGTCGTGATCGGCGTGCGCGGTGTTTTCTTGAAAACTTTTTCTGCTTCGCGGTCGAGCCGTTTATTCTCCGTCTCGTGATGCGACAACCACCACAGCCGCTCGAAATCCGTGAGATAGGTATCAACTGTAAATTCGAGGAACTGCGCGTGGAGCGGGTCCGACTCTTTCCATTCGGCATTGAAAACGCGCAGCCCTTCAAAGTCAGACAAGAGCGCCCACGTTACGCCTTTCGTCCACGCGTAATCAATCGCTTGCTTGACATACGCGGGTTTGGTAATGTCTTCGGAGGCTTTCTTCGTTTCGAGGAAAAAACGCGGACTGCTCCCAATGCGAAACGCATAATCCACTCGCCCGCGCGAAACTTTTTCTTCAGGGCTGACGACAGCGGAATCGCTCGTATCCCAACCGAGCGCGTCAAAAAGCGGCAGGATATAACCCTGCTTAGTCGCCTCTTCGTTCATCGCATCGCGCGTTTTGTTCGGCAGCGCCTTGAACTTTTCAACACGGCGTTTTATTTTGTCAAAAGCCGTGTCGGGCGAGAGTGGAGCGAGGTTTAGCATAGAGCCTTTAGACCCACAAAATTTTCACTTCACTTTGCAGACGTTTGAAATCGCGGTCGCCTGTCACCAGCTCGATATTTTTCAATTTCGCCAACGCCGCCGCAAAGCAATCCGCATAAGACAGCTTGTATTTCGATTTGAATCGCGCTGCTTGATGCGCGAGCGTCCAATCCACTTCCACCGCGAGAAAGCCACTGCTGCCGAGTTCATCAATTTTGTTGTCGGCAAAGGACTCTGAGCGCGTACGCGCGATACTGTACCAAATCTCGCCTAGATTGACGACTGTGATAAGCATTGCGCTTTGCTGCTGACGCGAACTCAAGATCAACTGTTCAACTTTTTCAGCGGACGCTTCGTTGTTGAGAAAAGCCATTATTGCCCAGCTATCGAAAACGCGCGATTCGCTCATCTTCACGCTCCCGGTCCTTTTTGCGTTCCTCAATCAAGACCTGCATTGCTCCTGACCCCTTTAGCGAACCGCGCAGGCGATGCACGTATTCGCGCGTGATCGGCTGGAGAATAATGCGCCCATTCTCTTCATAAATGGATATTTTCGTTCCGGCTTTAATCCCGTACTTGCGGCGCAGTTCAACCGGAATGACAATCTGCCCTTTGGCGGTTGTAGAGGTAATCATACGAATCTCCTTAGGTTCAACTTTTTCGCTTCAAGTATACCCTACTGCTAAAAGTAAGTCAATGCTATTTCAGTAATACACCTAACATTCAAGGACAGAGCGACTTGACCCTACGCGTACACCATTGAGCAAGCGAGAGCATACGCGGTGCGGTTTTGGTCAAGCCAATCACTCACGGCTTTTCCGAACACTCGCGAAACACGGGTAGAAGGACTTGCGGAGAAGAATGGAGGGTGAGCGCGGAACGACGCCAGCAAGTCGCTGGCTTATTGGGGCGTCGTGCGCGGCGAGAGCGCGCGTTTCACCAAGCCGCGCACCGAGGTCCAATATTGCGTGATGAGATCACCATAAGGGTTCGCGTCCAATGGCACTTCATGACCGCCCCCGCCGTTCAGCCCGTAAATGCCCGCCTGCAAATCTTTTTTGGTGATTGGGTTGGTCTCGGCGTTATTCGCTGCCCACTGTACGCCCCCGTCGCCTACGCCCGCGTCCACGATATAGCGCGTCTGGTTGATGCGCTGCGCGCCAATACCGCAGGCGCGATTTTGTCCCACTTTGCCTAAATCGGGAATCAAGTTACCCAGGTTGTTCAGCAGCAGCGAGATGGGATCAAAATCATAACTGATGTCGCCGGTCAAAAGCTCGCCGGCGATGAACGCGGACAGTTTTAGCCACAAGCCGCGGTCGGCGCAATTTTTATTCAGCGCGTCGAGCAGCGCGAGGAACACGATCTGCTTGCGTACGTTCCGTTCCAGCGTAGGATTGTATACGCTCGGCAGCGCCTTTATAAATTGCATCACGCTCGTGCTGTTCATCACTTGACGCCCTTGCGCGAAATGCGCGCCGTCGTACCTTTTGCCGTCGAGATAAAACGACGCGACGTCGAAAGTTGCGGGCACACTCACCTCGATCTCGCCAAACAGATTGTCGATCAGATTTTTGATCACAATATCTTTAAAGGCGATCTGATAATCGACCGACAATCCGGTCGCATCTTCGATCACATTCCGCATCAAGCCAAAGCCGCCGACGCTGTACGCCTGATCAATTTTCACCGCGGGCACATTGGTTCGTTGCTTCGACAAGACTTGTTCGATCTCCGGCGCGCGAATGTCGTGCGTGAGCGAAATGAGATCGACCTTGCCGTTGTGAGTGTCGTACGACACAATCGTATCAGAGCCGATGACCACGCCGTCGCCCGACGGCGGCTCGAAGGTTTGTCCATAACCAAACAGGTGAAAGTTGACGCGCCCCGCGCCCAGACGCGCGTCGACGCGCCGAGCATAGTCCGGCTCATTCGCCGCGCGTGCCGCCCGGCGGTTTTGCGCCTCGGCGACAAAGGGTTTGAGCAATAGATCGAAAAGTGTTTCTTGCGGAATGGGCGGGTGCGTGGGAGCGAGCGTCGCAGTCGCGGTGGGACTGGGCAGTTCCGTTGCTGTCGGTGTCTCGGTGGCGGTCAACACAGCAGCAATGATGGGCTGGTTCAAAAGACTTGCCACATTATGCGGGGCAGTGGGCGTGCTCGTCGGCTTGTCGACGGTGTATGCCTCCGCGGCGACGGCAGTGAGCACTGCGGGTGCTGCGGGTCCGAGCGGCGCTTCGGGACCGAATGGCTCTATGTTCGGCGAATAATGTCCGAAGGTCGCGAGCATCAGCGCGACAACAACCAGCGCGAGTGAGCGAACGGGTCGGCGGGAAAAAGAAAACCTACTGCCGCGAGATGGGCGAGTGCGGTGGCGAATAAAAGCGGGCAAACGGGGGTGGCACACGGCGCGCATTATAACAACGCCGCGCGCGGTCGTCAATCTGTCAACTTGCTCAGGAGTGGCTAAAGCCGAATAGATGACCGTGTCATTTCGAGGTGCGAAGCGCCGAGAAATCTCGATTGGGACTTTAGATTTCTCGCACCTAAAGGTATCCTTGGCTTGACGCACTACGGCGTCGTAAGACGCCAAGGCAAGCTACGACTTCGCTCGAAATGACAAACGACCAATACCTACACGACTTTAGCCACTCCTACTTGTTCTCCTGAATCCAATAACAAAATTCTCGCGCGAGTATGCTACAAAGGCAAAACCAAGCTCGGCAATATTTCACAGTGGCTTTTTGCGCGGCAGTCCGGCTTGACGTGGGTAGAGTCTGGGCGTCGGAGTGACCTTCTCAATCACGACCAAATAGCGCGTCTCGTCCAGAGTCGGCAAATGCACCGGAACCAATTCGCGCACTTGACCGCCGAGCGCGTCGATGGCAAAAGCTGCCGCGTTCACTTCACTCTCCGCGCCCGCGCTTTTTGAAGCGATGAAAATTCCACCCACGCGCACGAAAGGCAGTGTGTACTCGACCAGCGTGGGCAAGTCCGCGACCGCGCGGGCAGTGGCGAAATCATAGCGCTCGCGGTATTCGGGCGTATGTGCCAGTTCCTCCGCGCGTCCCTTGATCGCCCTCACATTTTCCAGCGCCAACGCGCGCACCAGCTCGTCGAGGAATCTCACCCTCTTGCCCGTCGCTTCAAGCAGCGTGACCTGCAAATTGGGAAACGCGATCGCGAGCGGCATCCCCGGAAAGCCCGCGCCCGCGCCGACATCGATCAATTTCTTTCCAGCCAACTGTTCGCGCGGCAGCGCGCGGGCGACCGAGAGCGAATCCAAAAAATGTTTGACCTGCGCTTCAGTGTATCCGGTGATGGCAGTCAGGTTAAAGCGCGCGTTCCATTCGACCAGATGATGATAGTACGCCTCAAAGCGTTCGAGCTGAACGGGTTCGAGGTCGATGCCGAATTCGCGCGCGCCTTTGTAGAGCAGACTCACGCGCGAAATTATAACACGACGCGAATGGACGGCGCAGAAAAATGCGAGTCCGCAATGGTTAATTATTGCGGACTCGCGCTTCAATCCCAAACTGGTGGGTTTTGCTTATGGCGTTGCCGATGGGACAGGACTTGCGCCCGGTGTTTCTGAACCGGACGGAGTAGTCGTGCCATTCAGGGTCGCGGTCGGCGGCAACGTGGGCAGCGGTGCCGGCGTGGGCGTCGGCGGGTAGGGTGGATTATTCACGAAATCTTGCAGGTCTTGAATCGTAGTGCTCGAAATCAAATAGACCTGCTTGTCCGTACCTTTGAGCGCATAGTACGCTGACTTGTCGGGGTTCGGATTGCCGACCTGCAATAAATATTCCGTGGTATCGCTCAGCGTCACGCGCGCTTCGAGCGTACGCGTGATCAGACCATACGCGGTCAGGTCGGTGGCATTGGTCAGGACGCGCGTCGCGTCGAGGTGCGCCAATGAGCCGACGGCGCGAGTCACGCGAAACGGATCGGTCGCGCTGTCTTTCGGCTGCTGCATATGCCAATCATCTTTGCCCTGACGCGTTACCGCGACCGTCTGATTTTTTTGCAGGTCCGTCACTTGGAATGTGCTCACGTTATCGGTGAGAAAATTGAACACCGCGATCGCAGTCGGCGAAGGCGTGGTGTTCGCGTTGGTCCCCTTGCTCGCGTCAGGGCGCAATTGCGTATAGTACGTGTAACCCGCCAGCGCGAGAAAAATTGCCAATAGAAGAATTGTGTTACGACGGTTCATAATTCAAATGGGGCGAGTGACCAGTGACGGGTAAGAAGATTGTGTGCCCCATTACCTGTCACCTGTCACTCTTTCGTTATCTTCTTCTCCACCAAATTAATCCGCCAATGATCAAGGTAATAATCGGAATCAGCGCGACGTTCGACCACAGCAGGAAACTCAAATCGGTGTTGCTCATCGTCGTGAGCGGATGCGTGCTCGGTTCTTTCGGTGGAATCGCGATCAGTTGTTCTTGTCCCGCCAGCCAGTTAATCGCATTGCGGAAGAGCAAACGATTGCCACTGTTGGCTGCGCGTTGGAAGATCTGGTTGGTCGCAAAGCTAGAGTTGCCGATGGCGACCAGGCGACTCGGCTTGGAACTTTCGCCGGTCGGGTTGATCTCGACAGCATAGCCGAGGGTGAAGGGTCCTTTTTCATCTTTACTTGGATCGCATTGGAGCTGCTGCTGTGTTTTGAGTGCCTCGAAATCGGTTTTGCCGCATGCCTGATCGGTCGTCTTGAACAGCGCCTCGGGACTTTTGTCCGTTCCTTCGATTTGTTTAAGCGAACGTGCGCCGGGGAAAAAGATCCCGCCAAAGCGCGACAAGTTGCGCGTCACCTCATGGGTGGGCAAATTGGTGACGCCCGGGAATGCGGGGCTACCGGCATTGAGCGCCGGATCAAGTACCAGATCATTGTTAAAGGCGATGCCCGACGACCCGAGCAAATCTTTCAGCCCCGGATCCGTCTCCGGATCGACCAGCAACAGCACGCGTCC
>JBBSHK010000177.1:0-6623 GCA_038253185.1 Anaerolineae bacterium
ACCGTAGAGGTTACGCAGACATCTGGTGGTGCGTTGCTAGTTACCGCCGCTGGTAACAACTCGGATGAATTCTGGGCGATTCGCCTGTCCGCTTAATAAGGCGACGGTATAAGTCAAGGCAAGTCGAATGATGAAAGCGCGCCTTGAACAATCCATCGCCTTCGCTGTCTCGGTCGTCGTAGTCCTGTGCGCGCTTTGGGCTTATGCGCTGCTGCTCGCACCGGCAATAGACGTGGTATCGCCACACTGAAAAGACGCGCGGACCAATTGGTCCGGTTTTGTTATTTTCTAAATCGCTGCGACAGCCGCAGGTTCCGACGCAGCTTCGGTGAGCGGACCGCGCAGGAATGCCACGCGTTTGCCGAGAAACTTTCCTAATTCGTCGGCGCCGCTCATTGACTTGCCCTCTTCCCTTGCCGTCGCTCTTTCAACGCGCGGTCGCAGAGTCTACCGAATTTTCTGCCGAGCGCGAGGTCGTGGTCGGTCAGGTCAGCGTGTTCTGCGATCAACGCTTCCAGCAGCGCGGCAACGTGCGGCGCGAACACGAGTTCACCGATCTCCTCGTCGCGATAGCTCACGGTGTAGCGATAGTCGGCTTGATGCGTCTCGTGCGGTCGCGGGCGGGCGAGCAGACGACGATAGCGCGCGCCGTCCTGCTGCGCGGTCGGACTGGCGTTCACGCCGCGCGTGGTTTTGGTTTTTGGCATTTTCGTTTCACGTACTCCAGGCGCGCGTGCTTCTGGCACATTCCACTTTTGTTGTAGCGCGATTGCGCGCAGACGAGATTCTGGCAGCCCTCCCAACGACAAGGGGTGTTTTTCGCGCGCGCCCTGCCGAGCGCGCTCCATTCCTCGGCGAGCGGATGGTGCGCGTGGCAATATTTTTTCTTGCCGTCCAAGAGCAGTTCGTGGCACACCAGGCAGCGGCGCCGGATGGGCGCAAGTCCGAGCTGTTCGAGCCGGACGTCGGGATGGAAAAGCAAACATTTGTGATAGAGCTTCAAGGCTTTGCAGCCGCGACACATGCGGCGCCGGCTGCCGTTCCTGGCGGCGGGCTTGAGCGCGTGCGTCTTGGGGTCCCGACACGCGAACGGATAGCGCGCGCCGGCGGGACCGGGGATGATGTGTTGGATGAACATACTCAGGACTCCTCGGGAGTGAGTTCCTCCTTCGTCGTTTTTGGTTGAGCGATGGCGCGGCGAAACGCGATGATGCCCCCGGCGGGCGGCGGATCGGGCAGTGCCGCGACCCGAACTAACAGCCACGTGCCGGAGTCGAGTTCCTGCGCCTGCGTCTCGATCTGCCCGTCCGGCGCGACCGTGCTGCACTCGACATCCGCCAGGATGATGTGCTCGAGCCCCCACACTTCGATGACTTCAGGCTTCGAGTACAACCACCTCGCGAATCCCAGCAGATCGAGTTCGGTGGCGCCGTTCTCGGCGAGCGAGAGCGCGGAGCCGTTTCCAGTTGTCATATTGTTCCTCCGTCATCGGCGGCAGGTCGCGCCGATGGTGTCCGTGTTTGTGCCGGGTGCCGCGTAGTGGGCACTCCGGGTACTCGCGTAGTGGGCATTCTTTCATCCACGCCCGGTCCATCGCCCACCTTTTGGCGGTGCTGGTCTTGCGATACTCGCGCCACCCCTTTTTGCCCGCTACACTGCCCACTACGCGGGTCATGCCCACTACCGATGACGTGCTGGATACCGGCGTAGTGGGCGCGCCGGTGAGCGTAGTGGGCAGACTCGGTTCCGCCGCTACCGCGTGCTCTGCTGGTGCGGCGGTTAGGAGTTTGGGTGTGGCTCGTTTCCGTTTTCGCCGCTCTTCGCCGCGACTCCCACAAGCTTGCCGGTCATACCAATCGTCGGCTCGACTCCTTTGTTTTTGGACGTGGCGTCGAGCTCGCGCCGCACGGCGGCACTGCGCTCGTCAAGAGACTTTTTGCGCGGCACCATCTGTTCTTGCAAGCCGATGTAATGCTCGCGTTGCTCGAGGATGCGCTGCGCGTACTCGGCGTCCAGTCGCTCGCGCTCCAGCAAATTGGTTGCCTCTTGCAGATCGCGGTCGAGCGCGGCGCGGGCTTTCCGCGCGGTCCGCTTCAGCTCGGTCTCATGCGAAAACGCGAGGTAGAGCACGCCCGCCGCGGCATTCACGAGGATCACGAGGTACACGCCCCAGGTCGCGATGATCTTGGCGTCGGAGGGGAAGCTACTCCCGACGTTCTGAATGAGGACTGTTAGAACGACGCCCAGAAAATCCATCACTGCCGCCCCAACGCTGATGGCGTCTTGGTGGTCGCTTTTGGCGAAGTGCATCCATACGTGCGACCAGGCGAAAAACCCGACGTCGAGTCCGACCAGCCCGAATATAGGCACGAGCGCGAACGAGTCGTTGGTATTGTTTTTCAAAAACTGCCAGCTCTGCCAGCCGGTAAAGCCGAACAGCGCGAGCGTGAGAGCGTAGACGATCAGGTCGCCGAGATTAAACCCGCGCGACTCGTGCGCGCGACCGGTCTCGTGCTCGATGCGGTGATCGGTGAGAATGCGTTTCAGGAAATTCATCATGCCTCCTTTGGATTACGGACTGATTTCATAAAATTTCTTAGGACTCTGGCACCGTAAACGTCACACTGATCGCGTGACCGAGCAGGCGTTCCAGCGTCCGTTGGACGATCCCGAACAGACGGTGCTCCAGCCATTGTTTGGCGTAGACGTTCCTCACCGCGACGATCAGAGTGCCATCCTCCAGCGCCACCGCGGTCGTCGACTTGACCCAGGTGTCGAACGTCGCTTTGGTCATTTGCAATTGCAGCTCGCGGAGCGCGGCGCGCCAGAGTTTGGTCGCCGCCGTGTCGACCGGACTTTCGGACCAATTGGTCCGGTTTTCGGCGAGCGCTGGCGCGAGCGTGCGCCGCTCGCGCCAGCGGCGGAGTTGATCGGCGGTCGCGGGCGGGGGAGTCGTCGGGTCCCGGCTCAGCGAGGCGACCAAAATCCCTTGCGGATTGTCGTGAGGACGATGGTCCGCGTGCTCGACCCACAGCGCCCATTCCTCGGCGAGCGCTGGCGCGACCGTGCGCGCGAGCGCGAGCAAGTTGCTGCCGCCGACGCCGACCGCCGAAAAAAGGTTTTTCGTGTCGGCGTTTATTATTGAATATTGATAGTTTTCCGGTACCGGGGTGGGTACTGTACTAATATCAATAATAGGAAAAACTTTTTGCGGAGATGAAAAACTTTTTTGCGCGGGCGACTTCGGTAGAAGAGAAGGCGCGGAGGCGTCGCTCGGTAAAATTGAGCGCAGGTCGTGCCGACTTGGACCGCGATAGGAAGCCAAGTCATTGATCCGATACCGCCCCTCCGGGGTATAGCGTATCAGACCGCTGGTTTCGAGAAAGCGCAAAGTCTTCTTTGCGGTGGGGCGGGACACCCCGGTATAATCGAGGATGTCCTGCACGGATGCGCCGAGCGGATCGGCTTCGAAGAGCTCGACGCACTTGTAGACGACGGCGTTGGCGCCGTGAGCCAGCAGCGGTAATATTTTGAGCTGGTCCACGGAAGACATGACGAAGGGCGACTCGTTCATGAGCTGCCTCCGTCATCGGCGGCGTCGGTAAAATGGACGCCGGGGGGCAGAATAACGATAATAGGCGACGGCAGGTTGGGGATAGACGCCCGTCGCTCCCGTACCTGAGTTCGCCGATTCGCCCTTAATGGGCGAATCTTTTTTTCGATCAGCGCGAACAGCGGATACAACGCCGTGCGCGGTTCACACGCTACCACTTTTCCTTCCCGCATCCAAATTTTCTCAAAGAGCGCCCGCGCCAGCTCCAGCCTCTCGGCGTCGGTCGCGTGCTCCCACAACATCCCGACGGACTGCAACAATTGCGCGGCGCGCTCCAGGTCCGGCAGCGTTACCGGCTGCAGCTTGCCGAGTTCGCGCTCGATTGCTTTTTTATCCCGCTGGTACTGGGCGTCGTCCAGGTCTCCCTCGATGTACAGCTTGCGCGCGCGTGTGAGCTTGTTGACCAGCGCCCGCCGCTGCGCTTCGATCTGCTCCACGTTCGAGCGGACGCCGAGCTGCTGCAAGATTTGGTCGCGCCAATCGTCGGGCAGTTGCGCCTTCAACAGAAAATCCCCGACCTGGCGCTCGATCTCTTCCGCTTTCACGGTCTGCGGCTCGGTGCAGCGCCGCGAGGCGGCTTCCATATCCTTGTAGAGTCGCGCGCCGCGCAGGGGCTGCCCGCGCAGACTATGACCGCACACCGCGCAGTACAGCAGCTTGCGCAAAGGATAGATGCGATCACTCATTTTGGTGCCCTCGCGCCGGAACGAGCGCCGGCGCAATTGCTCTTGACACATGGTCCAGGTCTCACGATCGATCGCGGCGGGATGCAGCCCTGCGCGCCACACGGACTTGTACGACACTTCGCCGAGATAGAAGCGGCTGCGCAAGATGTCGCGCACGGCGTCGGTCGTGAAGAGGTGCGGACCAAAGTTGCCGCTGGTGCGATAGCCGTTGGTGTTGAGCCAATCGGCGATCTCGCGCATGGATTTACCTTGAGACGCCCACTGCACCGCGGTGCGATAGCCCTCGATATTTTTCGGATGGAATGCCGGCACTCCGCCCTGCTCGCGCGGGGTGCGCACGTAGCCGAACGGCACGATCCCATTATAAAGTCCCTTGAGCGCGCGCTGTCGCAATCCCTTCTTGGTCTCCTCGCGCAAGTTGTCAATGAAATACTGGGCAAAGGCGGCGAGCAAGGCGAGCAGCACTTTGCCGATCGGCGTGGTAAAATCAAAGTCTTCGGTCGCCGAACAAAAACTGACGCCGCGCCGCGAAAGCTGCGACAAGGTCGTGAGTGTATCGACCAGCGAACGCGAGAAGCGGTCGAGCTTGTGGACGACGATGATGTCGAGCTTGCCCTCGCGCAGATCGCGCAACAGGTCCTGAAAGCGCGGTCGGTCGAGCGTCGTGCCGCTGATGCCCGCATCCACATATTCCGCGACGACCCGCCACCCCTTGCGGGCGCACAACTCGCGGCACACACGGATTTGCGCATCGATGCTGTGTCCTTCCTCCGCCTGCTCTTCGGTGGAGACGCGGGCATAAATTCCGGCGCGCAGGGTCATCAAGCCGCCTTGGACAACTCGGCTCGCGGCGCCTCCTGCTCCTCACGCGTGGCTCGCGGCGACGTGCTCTGATTGAGCACGCGCGCGATGATCGCGGCGGCGACTTGCAGGAACGTCACGACTTCGGCGGGCAGGGGCGGAGGATGACCGTTGCTGCGATTCGATTTAAGATTTGACATCAAATGCCTCCAAGTGCCGGCGAATCAGGGTGGCGGTTTTTTCCATTCTATTGCTCAGTCCCAGTCCATGCGATTTGGCATCGTCATCGTCGTCTTCCCACGGCGCGCCGCCGTACGGAAAGAAGGAATCGCAGCCCTCGACGCGGCACCGCCATCCGTAATAGGTTTCTTCGTAATGATGCTGGTGGTCGATCATCGTTTGCCTCCGTGCACGGTCAATTCTTTCTCGCCGAGTCCCGTCACCGCCGCGAGGGTCGGCGCATCGAGCGTGTATGCTTTCGTGCCCGCCCAGTCGAGATCGAACGCGAGCGCGAAATATTTCGGGTCCCGCGCGATCAGGAAATCGTGCAGCAGCGCGAGCGCCCACGCCGCGACCATGCGATTCACCATCAGCCCCTGCTCGCCCGCCGCGGTCGCTTCAGCACACGAGACCGCGCGTTTCGCAGAGCGCGGGGTCTTGATCAGGTCCGGATAGACCAGGTGCGGCGCGGGCAAGCGGTCGATCATTCCGAGCGCGAGCGCGCCTTTCATCTCTTTCGCGCTCGCGGTGTTGCCGAGAGCGATCTGACCGGAATGATTGTCGTTGCCGCAATCGAGCCACCACAAGTCGCCCGCCGCGCACTGCACCTGGCGCGCGAGGAGCGCCCGCGCGGCGGGATTGTCCACCGCGCCGATGACGAGATTGAGCGAGTTGGAATGGCGGAAGGAATCGCGTTCGTCGATGGCGCGACACGCCGCGCCCACGCGCGCGCCGAAGGCATTCATCAGGCGCTGCGCGAGCGCGTCGGCTTTGAACTTGCCGACATCGCCGGACGAAAAGAGCTGGCGTCCGACGTTCTTCGGCTCGACGCGGTCCGGGTCGACGAGCAGTAGGTCGCTCCCGATCGAACGCGCGCCGAGTTCGGATGTGAGCGCGATGAGTCCCGAGGCGAGATGCGAGCCGGTGCCCCCGCAGCCGACGAGCGTGATCGCGACGCTCGTAAAGTCGGCGATGTGCAAGTGCGCCGGTGGGGGCGTGTCAGTGAATAGGTTGGCGGCAGTTGAGTCCACTGCTTTCATCGGATGATTCTCGGAAATCGCTGTATCTCGGTCTCGCACCATTGGCAGTGACCGCGATCGGGCAGATACGGATTGACGCTGCTAAATCTCAGTCCGCAGCGGGGGCAGGTGTTGGGATCACTCCGCTCAAGTGATTCGCCCGGCTGCACGTTGAATCGCGCTGGTGCCGCCCCGCTCCGCATTCGGGACAGCGCGGTCGGGTTCGAATCGCTCGAACTTTTGGGGAGCGTTGCCGCTCGCCTGACCTCCCCTCGCGCCGAGAAA
>JBBSHK010000178.1:0-6607 GCA_038253185.1 Anaerolineae bacterium
CACGCGCGTTTTGTGCAATTCGTAGAAAAATCCAATCGTAATCAGGTTGCCGTCGAGTGCGACCGGCTGCGCGTCGAGCAGCAATGCCTGAATCGATTTGTTGACCAGGCGCAAACGCGTAAGCACCGTCTGCCATTGCTGCTCGACGCTAGGCAATGTGAGTGCATCGATCGCTGCCTCGACGCTTGTGTTTGAAGTATCTGTCGCGCCGTCAGTTTCTCGTTCGGCTTTTTTGGTGCGCGTGTTCGCCGTCGCACGCGGCGCGGGTTCTTCTTTGGCGCGAGGCTTGGGCGGGAGCGGCATACTCTCGACTCGTTCCACTTTACGAGCGGGAACAGCGCGCGCGGGCAAGGGCGCGCCCGGCTGGAAGGTCGATTCCACGAGAGCCATTTCGAGCGGTAGGGTAGGACTGGCGCTGCCGCGCAATTCGAACGCCGCTTGATTGAACAAGCGAATCGCGCGGACAATTTGTTCTGCTGAAATTGTTTCCGCGAGTGCGGTCATTTCCGATTGCGTTTCAGCCGTCGCGCTCAACGCCGCGCCGCTGCTGGACTGAAACAGCATTACGCCGCGTAAATAATCGACGATTTCTCGCGCGAGCTGGCGCGGGTCAACGCCGCCATCCACGGCATTTCCAATTGCCCCGATGCCGCGCCCCGCGTGTGCCTCAACGATGCTCGTCACGATTTCGCGAATCGTTTCGTGCGAAGCGGCGCCGAGCAGCCCCTGCACCTGTGTCAGGGTGATTACGTCGCTGCCGAATGCCATCAGTTGGTCGAGCAGACTGGTGCCGTCGCGGAACGAGCCGGTCGCTTGTCGCGCGATGAGGTCGATGGCGGCTGGCTCGACGCGCAAATTTTCGCGATGCGCGATTTCGCTCAACTGCCCAATCAATTCCTGCAAGGTCGCGCGGCGGAAATCGAAACGTTGGCAGCGCGAGGTAATCGTCGCGGGGATTTTATTCGGCTCGGTGGTGGCGAGCACAAAGATGACGTGCGGCGGCGGTTCTTCCAGCGTCTTGAGCAGCGCATTGAATGCTGACGTGGACAACATATGCACTTCGTCCACGATGTATACTTTGTATTTGGCTTCGCTCGGTTTGAAATCGATTTTGTCGCGCAACTCGCGGATGTCGTCCACGCCGGTGTTCGACGCCGCGTCGATTTCGATCAAGTCCATCAGCCGTTCTTCATTAATCGCACGGCAAATCACGCATTCGTTACACGGATGCTCTTTTGTCGTCGAGACGCAATTGACCGCTTTGGCGAGAATGCGCGCGGTGGAGGTCTTGCCGGTGCCGCGGGGTCCAGTGAAAAGGTAGGCGTGCGCGACGCGGTTGAGCGCGAGCGCGTTCTTGAGCGTGCTCGTGACGTGATCTTGCCCCTGCACCTCATCAAAGTTTTGTGGACGGTACTTGAGATACAAAGCTCTGGACATAACTGCGGAAAGTGTAGCATCAAAAACTTTTCTTGGCAACAAAAGAGACGGTAGACCACAGACAGCAGACAACAGACAACAGACAACAGATGCATAGGAGACAGTACTCGCGTCTGCAATCTGTAATCTGTAATCTGTAATCTGTTGTCTCCCGTCTCCGAATCGGTTGACACGCGCGCTCACCCAGATTACAATCTCGCGACGAGAATGAGCGGCAGCTTGTATCTGGTCTCGACGCCGATCGGCAATCCGGACGATCTGACGCTGCGCGCGGCGCGAATATTGCGCGAAGTGGATGCAGTGGTCTGCGAAGAACTGCGCGTTGGTTCTACACTCTTGTCGCGTTATCAAATCCAAAAGCCACTCGTTGAATTGAATGAGCACACCGAAGTGGACGCGGTCGCGCCGCTGGTCGAGCGACTGGCGCGCGGTGAAAATCTCGCGCTGGTTTCTGATCACGGCACGCCGCTGGTTTCCGATCCGGGCGAATTATTGGTACGACGCGCGCTCGAGGTTAATGCGCGACTCGTTCCGATTCCGGGCGCGTCTTCAATCATCGCGGCACTGGTCGTAAGTGGACTGTCCGCGACGCGTTTTCGTTTTCTCGGACAATTGCCGCCCAAGACGGAACAGCGTCGGCGCGCGTTGTCGAAACTGAAGCACACACGCGAGACAATGATTCTGCTCGACGCGCCGTATCGCTTGATGCCACTGCTCAAGAGTGTGAATGAGTCATTCGGGTCGGTGCGGCGCGTCGCCGTCGCGTGCAATCTGACGATGCCGGATGAACGAATCGTGCGCGACGTGCTAGCAATGGTGATCGAAGAATTTACAGCCAGACCTTTCAAAGGTGAGTTCGTACTCGTCGTCGCGGGCGCGAGCAAAAGAGATTTGGAGAGTTGATTTGAAAGCGATTATTCTGTTGGCAGGTCTGGGCACGCGCTTGCGCCCGCACACTTACTCGCGCCCCAAGCCATTGGTCAACGTGGCGGGCAAGCCGGTGCTCGGTCACATTATGGACGGCATGGCGGAAATTCAATTCGATGAAATAGTTTTTATCGTCGGCTATCTCGGCGGTCAAATTGAAAAGTGGGTCTCGAAAACGTATCCGCAACTCAACGCGCGCTATGTCGAACAGAAGGAAATGCGCGGGCAGGCGCACGCGATCGCGCTCGCAAAACAATTCATTGATCAACCGGTACTGATTATTTTCGGCGACACGATTTGGGAAACGGACTGGTCGCGCCTCGACCGCGTTAAAGGCGATGGCTTGGTCTTTGTCAAGGAAGTGGTGGACCCGCGGCGCTTTGGCGTGGTGACTTTGGAGAATGGTTTCATCACCCGATTTGTTGAAAAGCCGAAGATGCCCCTTTCCAACCTCGCGGTGATTGGCGTGTATTATTTGAAAGACTGGCGCGGGCTGGTGCGCGCCATCGACGATCTGCTGGAACAGAACATCCAGACGCAGGGCGAATATTATCTCGCCGACGCGCTGCAACTGATGCTGACGCGCGGCGCAAAATTGGAAGCCGAAGCGATTTCGGTGTGGGAGGATTGCGGCACGCGCGAAGCGTTGCTGCAAACGAACCGCTACTTGCTCGGCAAAACCGCCGCGCACATTGGCACGAACACCAAGTCGCAAGTGATCCCGCCGGTTTACATTGGCGAGGGCGCGCAGGTCACGCGGTCCGTCATCGGTCCTTTCGTCTCGATTGCCCCCGGCGCGATTGTCGAAGATTCGATCTTGCGCGATTGTGTCATCAGCGAAGACGCGCACATCCAGAATGCCACGCTCGAATTTTCCCTCGTCGGCAGTGATGCGCGCGTGCAGGGAATGTTCGGGCGTTTGAACGTAGGCGATTCGTCCGAGATTGATTTTGCCAAATGAACAACCGCGCGCGCGTCGAAACCTATTCCAGTTACGCGTACGCGGTCGCGCCGCGCGCATTCTATTCCGAAGGGCTGAGGCACGGAGTTCAGGAAATCCAGAGCGTGTGGAAAACTCCGGGTCAGATTCATTTTTATCTGCGTGATGAACACGACCGTTTTTTTGAATTAACGTTTGACGAGCGCGTGGAAGAGTGGTCGTTGCGGACATTTGGCGAGACCTGTCGCGTTGCTCAAGTGAGCACAACTGCGGGCTTATGAACCGAACCTACCTCGAGGCAACCTTTGTGAAAAATCGCATCTCCCAAAAAGTGAGCGCGGTGCCGCCATCGGGCATTCGCCGTTTTTTTGACATCGCGACGACGATGAAGGATGTTATCTCGCTAGGCATTGGCGAACCGGATTTCGTCACGCCGGAGCACATTCGCCGCGCGGGCATCGAAGCGATCCAGCAAGGCGAGACCCACTACACTTCGAACTCGGGCACGATCGAGTTGCGCGTCGCGCTCGCTGAAAAACTCAACGAACTCTATGGCGTGAGTTATGATTCCGAGTCCGAGCTTTTGATTACGGTGGGCGTTTCGGAAGCGCTGCAGACGACGATGCTCGCGCTGCTCGATCCGGGCGATGAAGTGATTGTGCCCGAGCCGAGCTACGTCGCGTACAAGCCATCGGTGATTTTTGCGGGCGGTGCGCCGGTGGTGGTCAATACGCACGTCGAGGATGGCTTTCAGGTGACCGGCGAAGAAATTGAACGTGCGATTACGCCGCGCACGAAAATTATTTTCATCGGCTACCCGAATAATCCGACGGGCGCGGTCATGACGCGCGAGCGCTTGCAAGAAATCGCAGACGTGGCGGAAAAACACGATCTGCTGGTCGTGTCGGATGAATTGTACGACCGTCTCGTCTATGGCGTCGAGCATGTCTGTTTTCCGACGCTGCCGGGAATGCGCGACCGCACGATTCTGCTCGGCGGTTTTTCCAAAAATTACGCGATGACCGGTTGGCGCGTGGGTTACGCCGCGGCGAATCCGGAAATTCTCAGCGCGATTCGTCGCGTACACCAATACATTATTATGAGCGCGCCGACGATGTCGCAAATCGCCGCGACCGAAGCGTTGCTGCACGGCGAACCGGACGTGCGCGCGATGGTGACGGAATACGATCAGCGTCGGCAACTGATGGTATCCGGTCTGAACACCATCGGCTTGCCGACCTTTGAACCGCACGGCGCGTTCTACACCTTTCCGGATATTCGTCCAACGGGATTGACGAGCGAAGAATTTTCGGAAAAGTTATTGGTGGAGGAGCATATCGCGGCGGTGCCGGGTGGCGCGTTCGGTGCAAGTGGCGAAGGTTTTGTGCGGATGGCATACGCGAACTCGATGGCGAATCTCGAGGAGGCGTTGACACGTATCGAGCGCTTTGTGAAGAAAAACGGCTAATTAATCTTTGACCGAGCCACTGTCGGTGGATTGAAAAGTTCAACTAAAAAATTCTTGACCGAGCTCGTCCGTTACGTTTTGTAGTTGTGCTATAATTATTCAGGTGAACAACGACGTTCTCTCTCCTTCGCTCAGTGCGTCCACAGCGACTGAGTACGAACCAGTTATCGGTCTCGAAGTCCACGCGCAGGTCCTGACCCTCTCGAAAATGTTCTGCGGCTGCTCCGCCGAAATTTTTGGCGCGCCGCCGAATACGCACGTCTGCCCGGTATGCCTCGGTATGCCCGGTACGCTGCCGGTAATCAATCAAGCCGCGGTCGAGGCGACGATCAAGACCGCGCTCGCGCTCCACTGTGACATTCCCCAATTCGCCAAGTTCGACCGCAAGAATTATCACTATCCCGATTTGATGAAAGGTTATCAAATCTCGCAGTACGATTTGCCACTCTCGCGCAATGGCTGGATCAAAATTGAAGCGGATGGAGGAGCGCGCAGAATCGGCATTCGCCGCGTGCATCTTGAAGAGGACACCGCGAAACTTTTTCACGTTGCGGGCGGCTACAGCTACATCGACGTGAATCGGAGTGGCATCCCGCTGATGGAAATTGTGACCGAGCCGGATATGCACTCGCTCGAAGATGTGCGGCAATACTCGCTCAAACTGCGGCAAATATTGCGCTATCTCGATGTCTCGACCGGCGATATGGAAAAAGGCGCGATGCGCTTTGAGGCGAATATTTCGCTGCGCCCGCGCGGCGCGAGCGATCTTTCGGAAACGCGCGTCGAAATAAAAAATCTGAATTCATTTCGCGGAATGCTGCGCGCGGTCGAATACGAAATCGCGCGGCAGAGTGAAATCCTGCGCGCCGGCGGGCGCGTCGAGCAAGAGACGATGGGTTGGGACGAAGCGGCGAATGTGACGCAGCCGCAGCGCAGCAAAGAAGAAGCGCACGACTATCGCTACTTCCCTGAACCCGATCTGCCGCGACTCCATATCACGCGCGAGTGGGTGGAACAACTCCGCGCGCAAGTGCCGGAACTGCCGGACGACAAACGCGCGCGTTACATTAACGATTTGCAGTTGAGCGCGTACGACGCGGGGGTGATTACTGCCGACCGCGCGGTCGCGGATTATTTCGAGCGCGCGGTTCAGGCAGGACACTCGCGCGGCGTTGCGTCGAAAGCGATTTCAAATTGGCTGACGAGTGAAATTTTCGCGCGGATTGACGGTGAGATTTCACAACTGAAAGTTTCACCGGAGCAGCTTGTCGGATTGCTTGAGCGCGTTAAGGATCAGACGATTAGTTCGACCATTGCAAAAACGGTGTTCGGCGAAATGATCGCGACGGGGCGCGATGCTGACGTGATCATTCAAGAAAAAAATCTCGCGCAGGTGAGCGACCGCGGCGCGATTGTCGCGGCGGCGGATAAAGTGATCGCGGAGAATTCTCAAGCGGTTGCCGATTATTTGGCGGGCAAAGAAACGATCCTGAAATTCCTGGTCGGTCAATTGATGAAAGAGATGAAAGGCAAAGCGAATCCCTCGCTGGCGAATCAAGTCATGAAAGAAAAATTGAACGCGAAAAAATAGTAGGGGCTAGGATGAATTGTCCCTACGGTGATACATATGGATAAACAGTCACCTTACATTATTGCCCAAGAACAATTCGACCTTGCGGCGGAGCGGATGGGACTCGAAGACGATCTGCGCGGAATATTGCGCGTGCCGCAACGTGAGCTTACGGTACATTTCCCGGTGCATCGGGACGACGGGACAATTTGTTCCTTCACTGGATATCGCGTGCAGCACAATCGCGCGCGCGGTCCGGGCAAGG
>JBBSHK010000179.1:0-6575 GCA_038253185.1 Anaerolineae bacterium
GAGCTACAACCAAACTCATCCATAAAGCTTCTTCCCCTCGCGCGAAAATATTCTGGCATGCTCCAGACCGCGCTTGCATAAAAAAAAATTCAAAGAAGTTGCAAGCACCCCAAAGCCGTAGGTCACACTCCGCCGAAAATTAATTGAAGACGCTTCGGCAAAATAGCGCGTGGGACAGGACACCTCGCCAATTTGATATCCGAAATAAATCGCCTGCGCCAGCATCTGATTGTCGAAAACAAAATCGTCCGAGGTTTCTTCGAGCGGCAGATGCGTCAGGACCTCGCGCGAGAACGCGCGGTAACCGGTGTGATATTCCGACAGCTTGGCGCCGAGCAGTAGATTTTCGACGAGCGTTAGAAAGCGATTCGAGATGTATTTGTAGAGTGGCATTCCGCCGCGCCGCGCGGTGTTGCCGAGAATGCGCGAGCCCAGCACCACGTCATATTCTCCACTCGCTACCATCGAACCCATCGCCAACAACAGCTTGGGCGAATATTGGTAATCGGGATGCAGCATGATCACCACATCCGCGCCATGCGCCAGCGCCGTGCGGTAGCAAGTCTTTTGATTGCCGCCGTAACCGCGATTCTGCGTGTGCACAATCGTGGTGATACCTAACTTTTTCGCCAGCTCTGCAGTCTTGTCGCGGCTAGCGTCGTCCACGAGAATAACTTCGTCAATGAATTCGTGTGGGATTTCGGCAAAAGTTTTTTCAAGTGTTCGCTCCGCATTGTACGCGGGCATCACGACGACCACGCGCTGGTTGAAAATCACGTTTGCCTCTACCGTCAGCGGAGCTTGATCTCAAACACGTGAATATGCGCGTTCTCGCCGCCGTTCAGATCAAAAATCTCGAAATGGATGCGGGCAATCGAGCTTGCCTGATTGGGCAATGGCATCTCGACCGTGTATTGCGCATTGTCCTCGGAGGTCTTGCTGTCATTCTTGAACGTCTGTTCAAATTTGAGCGGAGGGTCGCTCTCGTTGGCGTAGAGCAGCGCCATGACTCTGAAATCCGTTCTGCCCGAATTCAGACTGATGCTCTGCACACTGCGCGGCTTGGAGAATTTCAGATCCAGCGTGAGCGGATTCGCTTCGATACCGCGCGCCACCGTATAAACGCTGCCGTCGAACATCGCTTGCGGGTTGCCGATATCCAACTTGGTGTGCGTGAGTTGCGCGGGCTGTCCATCGATCGTCACCGTATCCGTGACCGGTCGCAGCAATGCCTGCCGTTCCTCCGCAAAGATTTGCGCGACATTATCGGCGTACGCCGCGCGCACAAAGTAAAAACCGTTCGCCCCGTTCGGATATGAAATCACCCGCTCGACCGCAAGCTGCTTGAATTTATTGCTCGCCTGCGCTTTCGCGTATTCGTCCGGTATCAGCACCATCATCGAATTGGCATCCAGCTTTTGCTGCTTCTCGAGGAAAAAATCAATTGGCGCGTTGCGCACGCGCTGGGCATTAACATTGAAAAAGCGCAGAAAGATATCGGTGCCGTTCGCCCAATTCGGCGTGACATAAATCGTGTCGTTCGGATGCTGCTGCATGTAATCGGGAAGCTCATCCTGGAACAGTTGCTTCGCGCCCCACTGCATTCCGTACAAAGTGTAATTGTCGTACCAGGTAGGTCCGTTCGCCAACGCATCCTGCAACAGCGAAAAACTCATCACGGAGAGAATGGTAAAGACCGCCAGCGCGGTGATCGCGGCGAATCGGGGCTTGACGCGCGTCAGCAGCCATTCCAGCCCCAGCGTCCCGACCAGCCCCGCCGGAATCACGAACGCCAGCGCGCGCAAAATTCCAATATCCGCCAACGCCGCGCCAATCGGCGCGGCAAGCAGCGCGACCAAAGCCGCGCGGTATCTCGATTCATTAAAATGTCTCAGGCACAAAATGACGCCGATCAGCAGCAGCGGCAACTCGATCAACGGCAGTTGCCCATAATCTTTCATGCGGTGCCGAATCAGGTCCTTGTCGTTCGGGATGAACCAATACTGCGGCGACAGACCGTAGCCATACGCATCCGCGAAACGTTGCACCTTGTCCGACACCGGAATATCCTGAGTCCAATACGAATTCACCTGGCGCAAATGGTACGCCGCTTCAGACGGATGCAAAATTTCAAAGCGGATGAATGGGATCGCCAGGATTGCGACCAGCGGAATCCCCCACAGCAATGTGCGCCAATGCTGAATGTGGTAGCGCAGGTCCGAGATCAGAAAGAAAAGTACCAGCACGCCGACTGCGGCTTGACCGCTCGGATAAGCATAAAAGGTCGCGGCAGCAAAAGCGAGCGCGGGATATAAATACACCGGCGCGCGATAACGGTAGAGCAAATAGAAAAATATTAACAGCGCGTACAGCGCGGTCATCGCGACCGTATCGAACGCGGTGCGCGAGTGCATGAACCACGCGGGCGTGATCGCGAGCAGCAGTACTGCCGCCCACCAGTACCGCGCGCGAAAAACGAGCTTTAGTGTGAGGGCGACCGCCGCAGTGCCGAACAGAGTCAGAATCGCGGAGGTAGAGCGCGCGATCCCGATAGACACCCCGAACAAAGAGGCGGTCAACGCGTGCGCGTACACCGAGATAAGCGGGTTTTTGAAGAAGAACACGTCAAAGTACATCGGGAATAACGCGCCCTGCGGGTCCCGAAAACCGCGCTGCACCAAGTCCACCGCACTCGTGACCTCCACGGCTTCATCCGCGAAAAAGTTGATCGGGAATTGATCGATGGCAAAGAGTCGCGTAAAGGCGTACACGCCGAGCGAGAGCACAAACAACACCAGCGCGAGCGTATTCATTCGCGTCAGCGATTTCGCGATCCCGCGCGCAGTCCAATCGCGCGGCATCGCGACACGCGGCTCGGCGACCGCGCCGCGCGGAATGGAAACCGCGAACTCGAGCGATTCGTACTGCCCCCAATCTTGCAGCCGCAAAACGAGCTTGCCATTCTGCCGTTCGATGAAAAAATGATTTCCGATGGCGAGCGGCAAGCGTGCGCGCGCCGGCGCGCGGGATGGGAGCATCAGCTCCCTCGCTGTATTTTCGGCGGCAAGGGAAACAGCCGAAGTGACCAGTGGAGTTTCGGTGATCTGGTTTCTGCTTGCAGCGATGGAATTTTCGTCACTTGTTAACGTCGGCGCGCTCGCGACCATCTCCTGTGGCAGCGGTTCGCGGCGACTGACGTTTTGGGGCGTCTGCTGCCGCTTGCCCAGATTCAGACCGATAAGCAATATCGCCGCGCCGACCAACATTCCGACGACGAACAGCGCGAGCATCGTCAGCACCGCGTCGGACAGACTGACCGCCGCAAGGCGCGTGAGCACGATGCCGAGAAGCAATCCGGCGAGGATGAGTAGAGCCGGAGCGAATTTAGAAAACCTGCTCATCGAGTCGAAGGGAATGCGAGCTGCAATTTATTGGCTTGACAGCACGTTACTGTTGCTTACGCAAACACCAGAGGCATCACCCACAGAGTGGCTGAGGACACGAACAAATTAAATTTCTATCTTTGTGCCTTCGTGTCTTTGTGGCAAATTCCAAGCCCCGATTACGAGCACAAGGTGACAAGTTGCGGAACCATTGTTCATTTGCGGGCGATCACAATGACACTCTCGCCCAATCGCACCGGCATCCATGCGCTGCCCGTGAGCACTTGCATCGCGCCGGGTAAACCAAACAGCGCGCGCTGCAGCGGCGTTGGGATTAATGGCACGTACGGTACGTCCCACAGCGCGTCGCCAAACATTTTCTCGACGCGCAGCCCGCTCGCCCGCGCGAGCCGCGCCCACTCCTGCGGTGCTTTTAGTGAGACGTGCGTCTGGTCGTGCAGCGCGTACCAGCGTTCACCCTTGAGCGCGCGCAATGCCGATTCCGTGTTCGGTGTGCCGAATAAAAACATGCCGCCGGGTTTTATAATGCGCGCGAACTGCTCAAACGCGCGCGGCGGGTCGGGCAAATGTTCGACCACATGTTTCGCGATGAGCACGTCGAAATAATTTTCCGGAAACATCGCAAGTCCCTCGACATCCGCGACCATCACGCGCGCCCGCGGCGCGTTGGTGTGCGTCTCGCGCACCGCGTACACGGAAATATCCACGCCGTAGGTTTCGAATTGCTCGCCGAACATTCCAAGCAGATGACCCAAGCCACAGCCGATTTCCAGCAGTCGCCCGCCTTTGAAATAATGTTCGACCAGGCGCGCGTAATAGCGCGTGCTCCACCAATACATACTGGTCGGTCGATAAACCCACGGTTTGAAATATTCAGTTGAAAAAGTTTGGGAATCGCCCGGTTGGGCGGATTTCACGGGCGGCGTGGACATTGGCTATGCTTTCTTCTTTCTCAGCTCGTCGAACAGTTTTTCGTACGCGCCGACCGTGCGGTCGAGTGCGAACAGATTTTCAATTTCCGCGCGGGGTCGCACATAGCGCGATTTATTTTCCAAAACGTGAATGATTCCTTCCGCGAGCGAGCGCGAATCTTTGATGGCGACGATCTCGCCCATACCGGTCACGCGCACCGGCTCGCGCACACCGGGCAAGTCCGACGCGACCACCGGCGTGCCCGACAGCATCGCTTCAACTTGCACCAAGCCGAACGATTCTGTGGAATTGATGCTCGGCACGGTCAGCAAATCGCACGCGCCAAAAAAATTTCCCATCTCGCGGTTCGGCACATTCCCCAAAAATTCCAGATGCTCGCGATATTCCTGAATCAACGGCTGCAATCGTTCCCACACATTTTCGCCGACCACCTTTTCGTACGGACCGGCAAACAAATATTTCACCTGCGGAAATTTTTCGCGGACGAGCGGGAGTGAATGGAGCAGGTACGACACGCCTTTTTCTTCCGCGAACCGCGCGGCAAACCCGACCACGCGATGACCGTTGGTGTGATAACGGTCGCGCAATTCCGCGATCGCGGCGGGCTGCGGCGGCGGCATCTCGACCGGCGGATACACCACAAAAATTTTCGATTTGAAACGCGACAGTAGCGGTGAGTGATCGACATAGTCCTGAGTGTACGCCACGATGCGGTCGGCAAATACCGCGCCGATATAGTTGGTCGCATACACGATGCGGTCGATGACACGATTGAGAATCCCCGGCGGCAGTTGCAGATCGCAGTGGTAGGTCAGGACAACCGGTTTACGCGCGACGACGCGACCGAGGAAAGAGAGCGCGCCCGCTTCCGCCAGCGGCAGATGCAGGCTGATCACATCGTGCTTGAACATTTGCGCCAGCGCGCGAAAAGTAATCGCCGGCTGGATCGCGCCCTTGCCCAGCTTGAACGCGACCGGCAAGCGAATGACATTCACGCCGTCCATCACTTCGCGATGCGGCAAATTTTTTTCAAAGTGCGAGGTGAGCACAGTCACGTAATGCCCACGCGCGGCGAGCGCACGCGCCAGTCGCTCGACATAGATCGTCAAGCCGCTCGTGTGCGGACGATAATAGGTCAGTACGATGAGCACCTTCATCTAATCAAATAAACTCTGGTTCGCCGCTACCCAGTCGTACAACTTTTCCATTCCAGCTTGCAGTTCGACACCGGGTTTCCAACCCAGTTCGCGTTCGGCGAGCGAAATGTCATAGACGCAAACCTTTTGATCGCCCGGACGCCAATCGCTGTGCGCGACCGGAATTTTTCTGCCGAGCAATTTTTCCAGCACCGGCGCAAACTCTTGCCACACTGAAATCGTGTTACTCGGACCGCCGCCCATATTGTAAACGTGCCCCGCAACGCGATCGATGTTTTGGACGGCGGCATCGTACGCATCGAGCAAATCTTCAACGTGCAGCATATCGCGCACCTGTTTGCCATCGCCATAGATCGTAATCGGTCGTCCGAGCACCGCGGCGATCACGAACCACGCCATCCACCCTTGATCTTCGACGCCGAATTGACGCGGACCGTAAATCGCAGACTGACGAAACACCACCGTTCGCAAGCCATAGATGCGAAAATAATCGCGCACATACTGATCGCCCGCGCCCTTGCTGCACCCATATGGACTGTGGAAATCGAGGCAGCGCTCCTCGTTAAACCCTGCCAGATCGCGATAACGATAACGCGTTGCTTCTTCCACAATCGCGAGGTCTTCCATTCCGCCGTACACTTTGTTGGTCGAGGCAAAGATAAAAATTGGATCGCGCCCCGAGCCTCGTGCGGCTTCGAGCGTGTTGAAGGTTCCGAGCGCGTTGATTTCAAAGTCAGTGCGCGGGTCGGTCACCGAAGTGGTCACCGCGACTTGCGCCGCGAGATGATAAATAATATCCGCGTCGCGCGCCGCTGCCGCAATCTCCTCATATTTGCGAATATCGCCGCGCGTCAGTTGAAATTTTGCCCCGTGCAAGGACTTGAGCCACTCTGCATTTTTTTCAGAACCGCGCCGCGAGAGATCATCGAACGCGACCACCTTTTCACCGCGCGCCAGCAATCGATTCACCAGACTCGCTCCGATAAAACCACAACCGCCCGTCACCAACACGCGTTTCAAAATTTTTTTCTCCACCCTCAAATGTTTATTGCGCTCGCGATTCAACCGCTTGCAACTTGCC
>JBBSHK010000180.1:0-6560 GCA_038253185.1 Anaerolineae bacterium
CCCATGGATCATTGCCGGACGGCTCACCGCTGCGGAGACTGTCGATTAGATTGATAACAAAGACCAGAGCGCCGAGCGCAATGGTAAACGCGCCAACGGTCTCGACCAGATTCCACGTGTCCCAGCCCTGATCCGCCGCGTAGGTGTAAATGCGGCGCGGCATTCCGAGCAAGCCGAGAATATGCATCGGGAAAAACACCAGGTTCAACCCGATCATCCACAGCACAAAGTGCAGCTTGCCCCATCCTTTTTTCATCAGGCGTCCGGTCATTTTCGGAAACCAATAATAGGTTCCGGCGGCGAGCGCCATAATACTTCCAGCGAAAAGAACATAGTGCAGGTGCGCGACGACAAAGTAGGTGTCGGTCACCTGCCAATCAAAAGGCACAGTGCCGAGCGCGACGCCGCTCAATCCTCCGATGGTAAACATCCCGATCATCCCGACGGCAAACAGCAGCGGCGCTTTGATGTTGATCGAGCCGCCCCAAAGCGTCGCCACCCAGTTGAAAATTTTCACGCCAGTCGGCACCGCGATAAACATCGTGGACAATGCGAACGCCGCGTCCGCGACCGTCGAGAGTCCGACCGCGAACATATGATGTGCCCACACCGTAAAACCCATAAAGCCGATTGCCGCGATCGAGTACGCCATCACGGTGTAGCCAAAAATCGGCTTGCGTGAAAATGTCGGCAGGATTTCTGAAACGATGCCGAACGCGGGCAAAATCATAATGTACACTTCGGGATGACCAAAGAACCAAAAGAGATGTTGCCACAGCAGCGGATCACCCGACGCGCTTGCCAGATAAAACGAGGTGCCCAAATAGCGATCCAACAGCAACAGCACCAATGCAATCGTGATACTCGGCAGCGCAAAGATGAGTAGCAGTGAAGTGATCAAAATTGACCAGACGAACAGCGGCATTCGATTCAACGTCATTCCGGGCGCGCGCAGATTCAGAATGGTGACGATGAAATTCAGTGCGCCGACGAGTGATGAGATACCGAGTAACTGGAGACTGAGAATCCAAAAATCAATGCCGTGAGTCTGCGAGAACGCGGATTCAGTCAGAGGCGCGTAGCCGAACCACCCCGCGTTCGGCGCGCCGCCGAGAAAAAAGCTGGCATTCAACAAAATCCCGCCGAACAGAAATAGCCAGTAGCTCAACGCGTTCAATCGCGGGAACGCCATATCACGCGCGCCAATCATCAACGGCACGATATAGTTGCCGAATCCGGTGCCGAGCGGCATCACCGCCAGAAAGATCATTGTCGTGCCGTGCATCGTAAAGATTTGATTGTAAAGCTCGGGATTGAGCACCGTATTGTTGGGGACTGCCAACTGTGTGCGGAGCAACAACGCTTCGATGCCGCCCACCAGAAAGAAAAACAACGCGGATACCAAATACAAGACGCCGATCTTTTTGTGATCGACCGTCATCACCCAGTTCAGGATTCCTGCTTCGCCCATTGGACGTTGCAGCACTGCCGCATTCGTCGCCATAAGTTCTCCTGCGTTACTCTGGTCGTCGATCAGTCAACTAGTCCGCTCGTCATGCTTCTCCGACTACCCGACGATACGACGAACTGACGATTTCATTTCAAGCTTTCAAGGTACGCCACCAACGCTTGCACATCCGCGTCGCTCAGACCGAGTATGGGCATATCGTTGCCGGGCTTGACCGCCTGTGGATCGCGAATCCATTCCGCCAAGTTCTGCGGTGTGTTTTCTAGAACACCGGCGCCCAGAGTACGCCGACTGCCAAAGTGTGTGAGATTCGGTCCAACTGTGGCTTGCGCATTCGTGCCCGCGATGGTGTGACAGCCGACGCACGCGCTCTTGGAAAAAACTTCCGCGCCGCGCGCTACGTCACCCGAAGCAGCTGGTGGAGTGGTCTGCTGCTGCTGCACCCAGCTTTGAAAATCTGCGGGGTTGTGGGCGATTACGCGAAAGAGCATGTGCGCGTGTTGGATTCCACAAAACTCCGCACACTGACCGCGATATTCGCCTGCCTTCTCCGCGCGGAACCAAGTCGTGTTTTGATGTCCGGGCACCACGTCCATCTTGCCGCTGAGCTGCGGAATCCAGAAACTGTGAATCACATTGTCCGATTCAAGTGTGATGTTAACCACCTCGCCGGTCGGCACGTGCAAGTCGTTCGCGGTGACGATTTTCAAATCGGGATATTGATATTCCCACCACCATTGATGACCAATCACGCGAACGTTCACGGAGCCGGCGGGTGGATTATTGGGATCGATATTCGCCATCGTGCGCGCAGTGAAAACAAAGACGATGAGAAGGATCAGTGCCGGCGCGAGCGTCCAGCCCACTTCCAGCGGCGTGTTGCCGTGAATTTGTTCCGGTATGGCGGCGTTCGCGCGCCGTTGGTAGCGAATAACAAAGTAAACGAGCAGTCCCTCGACGATAACGAAAATCACCGCGGCGACGTAAAAGATAAAATAGAACAGCCCGGTGACTTCGCGCGCATTCGCCGTCGCGGGTTCGAGAATAGACTGGGTAGAAGAAGCGCAGCCGCTGAGGAAAAGCGCGAACAGCGCGAACGAGCATGGGACGAATCGCAGGAATCTACTCAAGGACGAACGCATTCATCCTCCTCGATGGACGCACTAGATAAATTTACTCTACAACAAACAAGTGATATTTAGAACAAGCGACCGGTATTATACGCGAAATTTTGACAGATGCAAGGGGTTTTTCCGAAATCGCGTGAGACAATCATCCGCCTGGAGACTTCAACGAAGGAATGGTGTCTCCGCTACGTTCAGCCCTGTACACAAATTCACGGTTTCGATGAATGGCAAATTACTTGAGTGACAACGCCGCGAGCAGGGCAGGGGTCACGACCACGAGATAATCGTGGATGGGTTCCAGAGCAAATCCGGCGATGAACCACAGTACGGCATAATCGAAACGCGTCGCGCCCATAAATTGCCAGCGCGTTTTACCCGCATAGTCCCATGGAATTTTTCCGGTGAGCAACTTGATTAAAATGCCGGCGAGAAATTCGACCGCAATAAATCCCGCGGCGTAAACGATTCCGCGCAATGGAAAGGGATAAAGTCGAAGCAGGTCGTGCAGCGGTTCGTACAAAAAAGCGATGAGACCATAAAGCGGAAAGGTCCACCACTGGGTATGTCCTTCAAGCCTCCAGTCGATTGGCAATCGCTTGGGCAGTCCGGTCCAAATAATTTCACCCGCCCAGCCGAGCAGACCATAAACAAAAAATCGGAACAGCATCGCGGCTGATTATATCACCGTCACTCGACCAAACTGGCTGATTACATAAGAAAAGCTTTTTGCAAAAGATTCGTTCGCGCGAATCAGCCCGACTTGTTGTCAACTCTCTATCCTTCCCCTTGCGACGAGTCACCGTACATCACGATTGTCGTTCGATAAATCAAAGCGTGTCGCGCGCGAGGTTTGTCTTCTCATACACAATTCAAATCACATTTGCACGAGGTAGGGGCATACTCTTGTGGATGCTCGCACAGTAGGCGCATACCGTTGTGGATGCCCATGCGTACAGCGCGAGCATCCCTCAGACCCCGAGGGACCGAGGGGCAAGGCATCGCCCCTACGGTGATGTCTGGACAGATCAATTCGCGCATTTCGGAAATTTTGGCGTGAATACAAAATCTTTTAACCTGACCGAACATCCTCATCGTCGTTACAATCCACTCACGCGCGAATGGATTCTGGTTTCGCCGCACCGCACCCAGCGACCGTGGCAGGGTCAAGTGGACGAACCGACGCGCGAGCAACGTCCCGCGCACGATCCACAATGTTATCTCTGTACGGGCAATGCGCGCGCGGGTGGCGCGCGCAATCCTGATTACGCGGGCGTGTTTGTTTTCGACAATGATTATGCCGCGCTCTTGCCCAATACTCCTGCCGGAAAATTTGATAAACAACATTTGCTGATCGCCGCAAGCGTACGCGGCATTTGTCGCGTGCTTGTCTATTCCCCGCGGCACGATCTGACAATGGCAGAATTGGAACCCCTCGCGATTCGCAGTGTGGTTGATGCATGGGCAGAGCAGTATCGCGAACTGGGTGAATTCCCCTTTGTCAATCATGTGCAGATTTTTGAGAACAAGGGCAAGATGATGGGCGCGAGCAACCCGCATCCGCACGGACAAATCTGGGCATCGGAACATATTCCGCACGAACCCGCGCTCGAACAGCGCGCGCAAGCAGACTATCGCGGAGACTCGGAGCGCTGTCTGCTGTGTGATTACTTGAAATTGGAATTGAAGGAGCAGAGTCGGATCGTGGTCGCCAATGACGATTTTGTCGCCGTCGTTCCCTTCTGGGCAGTCTGGCCCTTTGAGCTACTGCTTCTGCCGACGCGTCACATTGCCGCGCTGCCGAGTTTGGTTGAGCGGGAACGAAACGCGCTGGCAGATATTTTAAAGCGCCTGACCACACGCTATGACAATTTGTTTCGCACCTCGTTCCCGTACTCGATGGGCTTGCATCAAGCGCCAACCGACGGCAACGAACATTCCGAGTGGCACCTCCACGCGCACTTTTATCCGCCGCTATTGCGGTCGGCGACAATCCGAAAATTTATGGTCGGCTTTGAAATGCTCGGTGAACCGCAGCGCGACATTACCGCCGAGACCAGCGCGGCTCAACTGCGCGCACTCTCCGAAATTCATTACACGCTCGCGAATGACCAGCCTTGAAGCGCCAGAACGCGCGAACGCGCCTCCTTTGAAAAAATTTCCACGCGCGCGGATCCAACTGAACACGCGGCTCTTGCCGTTCCTCGTTGTCGCTCTCTCCCTGTTGCAACTCATCGCGCCGTATAAGGGCTGGACGATTTTTCTCGTGGGCTTGGGCGGCGCGTGGTTGATTGCTTATCTGTGGGCGCGTTCCCTCGCGCGCGGGCTTGCACTCCAGCGCGAGATTCGATTCGGCTGGGCGCAGGTCGGTGATCATTTAGAAGAGCGCTTTACCTTAATCAATAAAAGTTCGCTGCCGGCGCTGTGGCTCGAAGTGCAAGACCACTCCACTCTGCCCGACTATCAGGCGAGTACGGCAACCGGCATCGGGGGGGACGAAAAAAATTGGTGGCGCAGAGAGGGCGTGTGCATTCGGCGCGGGCAATTTGTGCTGGGTGCCACCACGCTCCGCTCAGGCGACCCATTCGGGATCTACACCATCAGTGTTCACATTCCGGCATCGACCAATTTGTTGGTGATGCCACCCATTGTCTCGTTGCCCTCGATCCAGATTGCGTCGGGCAGGGAGGGCGGCGAGGGGCGGTCAAGCCGCCGCGCTTTCGAGCCGACCATCAGCGCGGCGGGCATTCGTGATTATGCGCCGGGCGATCACCTGCGTTGGATTCATTGGCGCGCGTCGGCGCGGAGGGATTCGCTCTCGGTCCGACTGTTCGACCACCTGGGCGCGGGCAATTGGTGGATCATTCTCGATTTGGACGAGCGGGCGCAGGCGGGCGCGGGTCAAGCTTCGACGCTCGAGCACGGAGTCATCCTCGCGGTGTCGCTCGCGGAAAAAGGAATTCGCTCCGGGCGAGCGGTCGGTCTGGTCTCGCACGGCAGGCAATTGGACTGGGTGCCTCCACGTGCCGGACAATCTCAACGCTGGGAAATCGCGCGCACCCTGGCGTTAGCCGAATCGGGCGCGCGCTCTCTCGGCGAATTGCTCGCGTTGTTGCAGCCCGCGCTGAGACAACCGGACAGTGTCATCGTCATCACGCCGGACACCGAAGGAAACTGGGTCAACCAAATTTTGCAGTTGAATACAGTCGGCTCGGCGGCAACGATCTTGTTGTTTGACCCGAGCAGCTACGGCGTCCAGCGCGATCCAAATCACACCATGGCGCTGCTGGGAGAATTTGGTGTCGCGCGCTATCTCATCACGCGCGATTTCCTCGACGTGCCACGGGTCCGTGAGGGGCAGCAAGGGGCTTGGGACTGGAAGGTGACACCCGGCGGACGCGCGATCGCCGGACAAGCCGCGCGCGACCAAGAGTGGAGAACGCTGCAATGAGCGCGGGGTTGAGTTGGATGCTGCGGCGCGTCGGTCTGCGTAATATATTTTCATTCGTTCTGCTCGCGAGCGCGTTGTGCACTGTCGCGCTGGGACTCGCCAACGTCGTGCGCGGATTCGACGCAGAGCTGGCACTCACCATCGTCGCGTTGGGATCGAGCTTCGGATGGATTCTGGCTCGCTCGCATATTCAAGAACGACACGCCGCGCTGCTCGCGTTGATTGTCGGCATCGCCCTCGACTTGCTGCGCGTCGGACAAATCGGGACGCGGCTACTGATGGTCGCCCAAGCTTTGGGCGACCTTGCGCGCAGGTCCTACGGCGCGCCCCTGAAAAATATTTCAGATCTACAGCCGGTGCTGCGCGCGCTCGCCGAGTTGTGGATGAGCTTTGGCGCGTTGTTCACGCGAACTGCTAACTGGACGTCGGATTTTATTTCAGGTCTGCCCGCATTCGATCCGGTCGCGGCGGCACTGGTGTGGAGTTTGCTGGTTTGGCTGTGCGCGGTGTGGGCGGC
>JBBSHK010000181.1:0-6473 GCA_038253185.1 Anaerolineae bacterium
ATTGCCGGTGCGTCGCTGCGCTTTTTTCAGCAAGTTAATTCCGGACACAATCAGCTTGTCTTTTTTCGGCAAGACCGTATGAACGGTGCCGGTCTTGCCGACATCCTTGCCACTCAAAATTTTTACTGTATCGCCTTTGCGAATCTTGTTCATCACAAACCTCCGACGGTGAACGGAAGACGAATGACGGAAAATTGTTTGCTGCCGTCGTCCGTCGTCCGTCGTTCACAGCACTTCCGGGGAGAGCGAAACGATTTTCATAAATCCTTTTTCGCGCAACTCACGCCCGACCGGACCAAAGATGCGCGTGCCACGCGGGTTCTTGGATTCCGCTTCAATAATCACCGCCGCATTCTCGTCAAACCGAATGTACGAGCCGTCGTCGCGACCGTATTCTTTGGCGGTGCGGACCACGACGGCTTTGACGACTTCGCCTTTTTTGATCGAACTGGTCGGAATTGCCGCTTTAACCGAGGCAACAATCACGTCGCCCACCACGGCGTAGCGGCGACCGGAGCCGCCGAGCACGCGGATGCACAGGATTTCACGCGCGCCGGTATTGTCGGCGACCTTGAGACGGGTCATCGCCTGAATCATTGCGCGTCCTCGCTTCCTTCAACACTCTCAGTTTTATCAATCGCGTCAAAATCGTCAGCTTCGTCGAACTCGGCTTCGTCGTCCTGTGTGTCCTCGGATTCCGTCTCTGCCGTTTCTGGTTCTCCCGCAAGCTGCGACAGTCGCGCCGAAGCGCGGCGGCGTTCTTCCTGTTTGAGCGCTTCACGGTCGGCGCGTTCCTTTTCGACCAGCGACTCCAATTCGACCTCACGAATCGCCTCGACCACTTCGCCGGGACGCACAACCTCGACGACGCGCCAGCGCTTCTCGCGACTCAAGGGTCGCGATTCCGCAATTCGGACCATATCCCCGGCTTTCGCGAGCGGCTCTGCGTTGTGCGCCTTGAAGCGACGCGCCCGCATAACCACTTTGCCGTATAGTGGGTGCTTGGTGCGGGTCGAAACCTCAACAATGACGGTCTTGCTCATTTTGTCAGACACGACGCGACCCACCATTGTCTTACCGTTGAATGCGTTGCCGTCCGATTCAGCCATTACGTCCCTCTCCCTCCGCGAATTGCGCGGCGCGCCCGTTCACGAAGGCTTACCGGCTCCTCATCGTCTGAAGCTTGAACCGCTGCGGCGCGAATGCCGGCGAGTTCCTGCTGCCGCAAAAATGTTTTCACGCGCGCAATGTCGCGGCGCACCTGCACCAGGCGATTTGGATTTGAGAGCTGTCCCGAGGCGCGCTGAAAGCGCATGTTAAATGTTTCCTGATATAAATCGTCGAGCTGCTTGTTCAGTTCGGCTTGGCTCATGCCGCGCAGTTCATCAGCCTTCATGTCCTGCCTCCACTTTCGAGACGAACTGGGTCTTGATCGGCAACTTGTGCGCCGCGAGTCGCAGCGCCTCGCGTGCGGTATCTTCACTCACCCCCGACATTTCAATCAGCACGCGCCCGGGCTTGATGACGGCGACCCAATGATCGGGCGCGCCTTTGCCGCCGCCCATGCGCGTCTCTGCGCCTTTGATCGTGACGACATGATCCGGAAAAACCCGAATCCACAATTTGCCGCCGCGTTTCACAAAACGCACGATGGCGCGTCGCGCCGCCTCGATCTGTCGGCTCGTCATCCACGTCGGCTCTAGCGCCTGCAAGCCATAGTCGCCGAATGCGACGGTAACGCCGCGCAACTCTTTCCCTTTCATACGTCCGCGATGCTGCTTGCGGAATTTCGATCTCTTTGGCATCAACATAGTTAGTCAATTCTGAATGTTGAATGATGAATGGTGAATTGAACAAAACTTTTTCGACATTCATCATTCAGCATTCTGCATTTACAGATTCTGTCCTTGCTCGACCACGCGCGCGATGCGGTCTTCCAGTTCGCGCTTGCGATCCTCCGGCATCACATCGCCGCTGTAGAGCCATACCTTCACACCGATGCGACCGTAAGTCGTCAAGGCTTCGTCGCGCGCAAAATCAATGTCGGCGCGCAGGGTGTTCAATGGCACGCGCCCGTCCTTGACCGTTTCGGTGCGCTTCATTTCGGAACCGGCGAGACGACCCGCCGTCGTAATCTTGATGCCCTTGGCGCCCATCCGCATCGCGCGGGTCATCGCCTGTTTCATGGCGCGCTTGTGCGAAATGCGCTTTTCGATTTGCTGCACGATGCTCTGCGCCACGAGGTGCGCGTCGAGCTCGGGCTTGTCCACTTCTAGCACTTCGAGCTTGGTCTTTTTCTTGGTCAGGTCTTCCAATTTTTTCCGCAGCACATTCACCGTCGCGCCCTTGCGCCCAATTATGATGCCGGGTTTGGCAGTGTGCACATTGATGGTCACTTGCCCCGGAAAGCGCTCGACGTCAATCTCGGCGATGCCGGCATGACCCACTTCGGACATAACCAGCAAGCGAATGCTGCGGTCTTCTACCAATTGATCGTTATACGTTTTCTTGTCCGAAGTGTACCAGCGCGAGCGCCAGTCTTTGATGACACCCAGTCGATAGCCGTACGGATGAACCTTTCGTCCCACTATGCATTCTCCTTTTCGGAAACGCCGACGGTCAGGTGCAGCGAGCGCCGCTCGATTGGTTTAATGCGCGAGCGGGCGCCAAATTTACGCCAACGCCGCGAAGGACCCTTATCGATAAAAATGCTCGAGATGTACAGGTCCGCGCGCGTCAGTCCGAAATTATTTTCCGCGTTCGCGGCTGCCGAATTTATTGCTTTGGAGATCGCGAGGGCGGAGACCTTGCTCGTCATCTTGAGATGCGCGAGCGCTTCTTCCACCGACTTGCCGCGAACTTGGTCGATCACCAGACGCGCTTTGCGTGGTGACAGTCGAATGTGTTTTTCAACTGCCTTGATTTCCATGTCTGCCATGAGACTTTCCTCATCAGGTCATAGGGTCACTGGAAAAAGAGTGTGACCTAATTTACGCTTTTACTTCGGTTGCCTTTTCTTTGGACGAATGTCCGCGGAAATGTCGCGTGGGCGCGAATTCGCCGAGACGGTGACCGACCATATTTTCGGTGATATAAATTGGCACATGGCGGCGACCATCGTGAATCGCAATGGTGTGTCCCACCATTTGCGGAAAGATGGTCGAGGCGCGCGACCAAGTTTTCATTACGCGCTTTTCGCCGGTGCGATTCATGTTCTCAACGCGCTTTAACAGCTTGGCTTGCACAAAAGGCCCTTTTTTCAGCGAACGACTCATCGCTTCTTTCCTCTCCGTCGTACAATAAATCGGTCGGTTGATTTTTTATTTCGAGTGCGGTAGCCCAGCGCGGGCTTGCCCCACGGCGTTTTCGGCCCGGGCATACCGATGCCGGATTTGCCTTCGCCACCACCGTGCGGGTGGTCGCGCGGATTCATCACAACGCCGCGTACCGTTGGACGCCAACCCATATGGCGCTTGCGACCGGCTTTGCCCAGCTTCATCGTGCCCCATTCCACATTGCCGATTTGCCCGATGGTGGCGCTGCACTCCATCGAAATATAGCGGACTTCGCCGGACGGCAAGCGCACCTGCGCGTACTTGCCCTCTTTCGCCATCAACTGCGCGGCAGTGCCCGCGCCGCGCACCAGTTGTCCACCCTTGCCCTTTGACAATTCGACATTGTGAATCTGGGTGCCGAGGGGGATGTTGGCGATGGGCAGAGTATTACCGGGTTTAATTTCGGCGTTCGCTCCTGACATCAATGTGTCGCCGACGACCACGCCCACCGGCGCGAGAATGTAGCGCTTCTCGCCGTCGGCGTAATTCAACAACGCGATGCGCGCGGAGCGATTCGGATCGTACTCGATTGACGCGACCTTGGCGGGAATGTCGAGCTTATCGCGACGAAAATCGATGATCCGATACTTGGGACGCGTGCCGCCGCCGCGATGACGTACCGTCACCGAACCTTGGTTGTTGCGCCCGGCATTTTTCTTTAACGGCGCGAGCAAACTTTTTTCCGGCTTTTTGCCCTTGGTCAATTCTTCAAAGGTCGATACGGTTTGATGTCGCCGTGCCGCCGAAGTGGGCTTATAAACTTTGATTGGCATAATCAAAAATTAGCAATGAACAGTCGACAATGCACAATCGAATTTCTGGTCATTGTGCATTTTGCATTGTTCATCGCTTAGACTCCTTCAAACATATCGATGCGCTGGTCAGCAGGAATTGTGACGATCGCTTTTTTCCAGATGCCGGTCCAGCGCGTTGTGCGGCGGCGCAGCGAGCGGCGCGACTTGCGCGGCATCTTCATCACATTCACATTCAGCACCGTAATTGCGGGAAACGCTTTCTCGACGGCCTCTTTGATCTGGTTCTTGTTGGCGCGTGTGTCCACCTCGAAGGCGTACTTGCGATAGCGGTCTTTGAGAAAATTGCTCTTTTCGGTATTGAGCGGACGTTTCAAAACTTCGTAAACGTGCATCGCTAAACTCCTTCCGCCTGCGTTTCGCCTTCAGCTTCGGTTTCCCCGTTGCCGAAAAATTCTTCGACTGCGCGTAATGCCTCGCGGCTCATCACCAAATAATCGTGACCGAGCAGATCGCGAATGTTCAAATAATTCGTTCGCAACGTTTTCACGCCGTCGAGATTGCGCGCGGAGCGCGTGACAATATCGTCAGCGCCCGACAAGAGAATCAGCGCGGTCGTGTTGCAATTCAGTCCGCCGAGAATCGCCTCCATATCGCGTGTGCGCGGCGCGTCCAAATTGAATGCGTCAATGACGCGAATCTGATCTTCAGCCGCTTTCGCCGAGAGCGCAGACCTGAGCGCGAGCTGTCGCATTTTCTTCGGCATGCGTTTTTCGTACGAGCGCGGGTGCGGACCAAAGACCACACCGCCGCCTTTCCAATGAGGCGCGCGAGTGGAACCCTGGCGCGCGCGACCAGTGCCTTTTTGCTTCCACGGTTTGCGACCGCCGCCGGAAACTTCGCCGCGCGTTTTCGTGTCCGCGTTTCCTTGGCGCGCATTCGCCATTTGGCGCACGAGCGCCTGGTGCATCACCGCCTTGTTCGGCTCGATTCCAAAAATATCGTCGCGCAATTCAACTTGCTCGATCTGTTCGCCTGCGGCATTGAACACTGGAACTTGCATCGTATTGCTCCGCCTATTGCAAATCGCGTATGGCAAATCGCTAGAGACCATCCGGCGATAAGCTATTAGCGATTAGCCATTTGCTATTTCTTCTGCTTCCGCGCTTTCTTGACAAAAATCAACGCGTTGTCCGCGCCCGGCACTGCGCCTTTGACCGCGAGCAAGTTGCGTTCGGGATCGACCATCACAACTTCGAGGTCTTGGACTGTCACGCGCACGTTGCCCATCTGTCCCGCGCGGCGCGTACCTTTGAGCACGCGTCCGGGTGTGGTCGTCGCGCTGCTCGAGCCGGGTCGGCGCAAGCGGTCGGACTGACCGTGCGTTTTCGGACCGCCGCGGAAATGATATTTCTTTACGACGCCCGCAGTGCCTTTGCCCTTGGATACGCCGCTCACGTCCACGAGTTCACCGGTCGCGAAAACGCTGACACCCAATTTTTGTCCGAGCTGATATTTGTCCGTGTCGCCGGTGCGGACTTCGCGCACGTGATGCAGTGTCGGCAAATTTTTGAAATGTCCGCGCTGCGGCTTGCTCACCTTGCGCGTTTCTTCAAAACCGATTTGCACTGCGGTGTAACCGTCGCGGTCTTTATTTTTAACCTGCGTCACAAAGCACGGACCGATTTCGAGCACCGTCACCGGAATGACTTGCCCCTTTTCGTTAAAGATTTGCGTCATGCCGCGCTTGCGTCCCAATAATCCTTCAGCCATTTTTCTATCTCGAATTTCGGATTGCGAATTTCGGATTGTGGCACTCGATCAAGCGACCTTACGAATCAGCAATCCGCATTCCGCAATCTACAATTTGATTTCTATGTCCACACCGGCAGGCAGATTCAAGCGCATCAGCGTGTCAATCGTTTTCGAACTCGGCTCGAGTACGTCGATCAAGCGCTTGTGCGTGCGAATCTCAAACTGCTCTTGTGAATCTTTATCAATGAACGGTCCGCGAATCACACTGAATTTTTCGATCTTGGTCGGCAAAGGAATTGGTCCGATAACCGCCGCGCCGGTGCGCTCTGCTGTCTCGACGATTTGCTTTACAGATTGATCGAGCACGCGGTGATCGTACCCTTTGAGTCGAATTCGAATTTTCTGTCGCGCCATTGTTCCTCTGTGCGAATTTCGCAATCAGCCTGCATAGGTAGGGGCAACCACGAGAGTTGCCCCTACTATAAATTTTCTATTCAATGACCTTGGTAATGACACCGGCGCCGACGGTGCGTCCACCTTCGCGAATCGCAAAACGACTGCCATTCTCCAGCGCCACCGGCGTGATGAGTTTCACATGCATCTTGACATTATCTCCCGGCATCACCATCTC
>JBBSHK010000182.1:0-6458 GCA_038253185.1 Anaerolineae bacterium
AAATTTGGCGAAGTGTGGCAGGTAAGCCGGGAGAGTCTATTGGCATACACACGCGCCGTTGTAGAGATTGGTGAGAAACGCGGTCCCAAAAGAAAGGGTTGACAAATTCCGGAACTAGACGTATAATTCCAACAACATAGGGGATTTGATTTACAAAGTCGTGCCGCGCAAGTGCTACCAACACTCGCCCGGCACTAACCTACCAGACCGAGCGTGACGGTCAGGCGGGCTGAATACGATTATAACACAGCCAGTCACGCGACTGGCTTTTTTGATTCTGACGAGCAAGGCGTAGCCGGGCATCACGCACCCGCGCTATTCCTTGCTCGTATCATTGAAAGGGGCAAACGATGTTAGCACCAGTTACGGAAACTCGCACCACATCAACGAGTACAAGCGCACAGACGCGAACGCTTGAAATTGTCAGTTCGACCGCGCTGCGCTGCGCGTGTTCTGAATTCGCGGCAAATCACTTTTGCGCGCACTTGGTCTATTACGCGGTCGCGATGATTCAAGTGCAACGAGAGGAGGTGATGCTATCGAATCGGATTGCAGAGAAATAAAATCGGCGTCTCAGTCCCGCTAAGAACTCGACGCCGATAGTTGACCGCAAACCCAGAGAGTCGCGGCAAATCTATTATAGCCGCGACTCTCCAAAATTCAAATGGTTGTGTCTTTGATTCCGCCGTAAGCGGATAGGTCACAAACCACAAACAGGAGAGGAACAATGTTCACCATCAAACCTTTGAAGCCCCAAGCAGCACGAGCGACCAAGCGCGAATTGACGCAACTGGGTCGCGGGATCGTGCGGGGCAACCCGCGTCGGTGTTTCAAGTGCCGCAAGCCGATTCGTCGCGGCGAAGCGTGGATCAAGCAGACCAGTCCCGACCGTGCGTACAGCGTGATTCTTCACGCGCAATGCAACGGTATGAGCGAATAGGAAAAATGCTGCGGAGGTGGGCGAGCCACCTCCGCACAACTTGGAGATAACAATGAGAGCAGTAAGTTATGCGAGGGTATCCACCGACGATCAAGCCGAACGTGGTTACTCCATCCCGACTCAATTCGAAGCTAATCGCAAATACGCGGCAGACCACAACATAATCATAGTCGCTGAAATCACCGATGATTATAGTGGAACCAAGTTAGATCGACCCGGGCTTGACCAAGTGCGCGCGTTGATTCAGCGCCGTGAAGTTGACGCTGTGATAATCTTTGCGACGGATAGATTGACTCGCAGGTTGGCTCATTTACTGATTTTACGCGAAGAGTTCCAGCGCGCAGAAATCGAATTGCATTTCGTTCGCCGCGGGAAATCCGAGGACACGCCAGAAAATCGAATGATGGAAAACATTGAGGGTGTATTCAATGAATATTGGCGCGAAAAAATCATCGAGTCTTCACGGCGAGGAATGCTTGGCAAGGCGAAAGATAATAAGGTCGTTGGCGTTGGTCCGTCGCTCTATGGCTACGATTATTCCTGCAACGCGCTGATCATAAACGAAGCCGAAGCAGAAATAGTCCGTCTTATTTATCTCTGGTACACAGAGGGCGATGAAGACAGCAGATCAATGACCCTTTGGAGAATTGCGAAAAGATTAAGTGAGCTAGGCGTTTCTACACCGGGCGAACGAAGGGGACGCCCCCGAAAGCGCGGCGCAGGAATCTGGAATGTAACAATTATCTCTCGAATTCTTGAGAATGAAACCTACGCCGGGGTGTGGCACTGGGGTAAGCATATCGGAAATGGGGGTAAGGGTGGCAAACGTCCACGAGAGGAGCAGGTCGCGGTGAATGTCCCCGCTATAGTGGATCGTGCCATTTGGGAGGCAGCACAAGAACAGCGCGCGTATAACAAGAAGATGTCCAAGCGAAACACTAAGGAACAATATCTGCTTCGAGGAATGGCAGAGTGCGACTGTGGTCGTGCTATTGTGGCGCACAAGCGTCCGTGGGGCGCCTCGTATTATCGCTGCGGATCACATTATAGTTATATGCCCGGTTTGGAAGAACGAACCTGCGGCGAGAAATCTGTACGGAAAGAGATTCTCGAAGAGAAGGTATGGGGCGATGTTCTTCAATTGATGAACGATCCCTGCGAATTCGAATCGCGCCTCCGGAGAGCCCAAGAAGCCGAGCGAATAGCCCGTCAACCGAAGCAGGAGCGACTGGATGCAGTTAATCGTCTTGTTGAAAAGTGCAAGAGAGAAGCCGAAGAACTGATCTCAGTCCTGCCCTCCGCTATGCAGAGTGGGCTAATGAATCAGACGATTCAGGAACGAATAGCAAAACTGGAAGAGGAACATAAAGCACTCGTCCGTGAGCGCGACAATCTCGTAGACGAACTAAAAAAGATTCAGATGCTAACCGATGATGAAGTACAAGCCGCGCTTCGGTTTCGAGAAGATGTGATCGCCGGAATGCAGAATCCGACGTTTGAAGACAAACGTCGGATTCTCGAAGTCCTGCGCGTTCGAGTAATCGTTAAAGATCAAATCGGGACGGTGTATTATCGCCTTCTCGTCAAGCAGGGTCAAATATTGGATGGTCACACTGGATCACATACTGCCACCAATTATTTAAAATTCCATTCGTGTCACCCGCGACTTTCGGTAGATGACTCAGCCACCACTTGTGATGGAGACGAATGTCGCCGTTGCCCCATTCCGCGCAGTTGACCTGCTTGACCCGATTTTGGAATTCTGGAAAATGGAGCCAGTTATCGCAGCGGCTCGCGACCGTACGCGGATTGCCCCAATCGTAATCGCGTTCGCTGTTCGGCGCGAAATGCACGCTGCCCATCTCCGCGCGTCCGGGCGCAATCTTGTCATAGCGCACATAACGCTCGTATAAATTTTCGATCGCGTGCGCGCGCCAGTAAACCTCTTTCATCATCGATTCGGCGCGATGTCCCAGGTCTTCCAGCATCTCACCCACACCGCGCTCGTAATTAAAGCCCATTATCACAAAGCGACGACCGTCCGTATTTTCAATCGGCGGCGCATTGCACCAGAACGCGCGGTTGCCCGCCATACGCGATTCATAGAAACCGAAAAAGGGACCGCCGAACAGCCACACTTCGTCCAGTTCATCGCTCGCGACACGCGCCAGCAAATTGAACTCGTTGATGATCGCGCGATAATTCGCCAGGTCCTGTTCGTTGGGCTTGACGCGCCCATTCAGCGCATGGAGAAAAGTCTCGCCCGTGTAACGAAACCCGCTCTCGGTCAGTAGAAAATGATCGGCGACCACGCGCTCGATCACACGATATTGCACCAGACCGCCGCTGCAAGCCTGAACGTCCGCAATAAAATCGGCGATCAAATCGTCGACGCGATTCCAATTGGACGCGAGAGGATGCTGACTCAGTCTTTGACCGGTCGCGGGTACGACGACCGGGTCGTACACGATGACCAGCACGCGCGGGGTCAATCGCTGGAGCGATTCATCACGCGTGACAGGTGGGCGCGCCGGCTCACGCGGTCCAGAAAATAAAGTGCGGAGGACATTTACAAGCGTATCAATGAAACTCATCGCAGTGGCTCCTGAAGGGGCGGAATAATATTCATCGTAACGCGAACGTGAATCAAAATCAAGACGCGTGAAATCAGACTGCAAGCCAATCCCAGAATTCAAACGATCACCTTCATTCCGGCGCTTCTCAAAGTTTTACATTTCTGGTATAATCGCTTCTAGCACAAGCGTTCGATAGAGTTGGAAGCATGAATAAAATGGCAGAGGATCGGGTCGTTTCTCCCCAAGTCAAGCAGGATGAGCTTGCGCTCGATTTGTCGCTGCGTCCGAAATGGCTCAGGGAATATATCGGGCAGGAACGAATTAAAGAGAATCTCAAAATCTTGTTGGAAGCTGCCAGGGCGCGCGGCGAAGCCATCGATCACGTGCTCTTGTACGGACCGCCGGGTCTTGGCAAGACCACGCTCGCGAATGTGATTGCCAACGAGATGAGTGTTTCGGTCAAGACGACCTCCGGTCCCGCAATTGAACGCCCCGGCGACCTCGCCTCGATTCTGACCAACCTGCGCGCCAACGATATTTTGTTCATCGACGAAATTCACCGCCTGGCGCGTCAGGTCGAAGAGGTGCTCTATCCGGCGATGGAAGATGGCGCGCTCGACATTATGATTGGCAAAGGTCCCAGCGCGCGCTCAGTACGCCTCAAGCTGCCACACTTTACCATCGTCGGCGCGACCACCCAATTCGGTATGCTCAGCGCGCCGCTGCGCGATCGTTTCGGAGCGATTTACCGTCTCGACTTTTACGACCAGAGCGCGATGGAAACGATCGTAGACCGCTCGGCGCGAATTCTCGGCGTCAAGATCGACGAGGAAGGCGTACGCGAAATCGCGCGGCGCGCCCGCGGCACCCCGCGCGTGGCAAATCGTTTATTGAAACGCGTGCGCGATTTCGCCCAGGTGCGCGCGTCAGGGGAGATCACCGCGCAGGTCGCGCACGACGCGCTTTCCAAACTCGAGGTCGACCAACTCGGACTCGACGATATTGACTATCGCGTGCTGCGCACCATCATCGAAAAATTCAACGGCGGACCGGTGGGTCTGAATACCATCGCCGCCGCGATCAGCGAAGACGCCGATACCATCGGCGAAGTCTACGAGCCGTACTTAATCCAACTCGGCTTTCTCGATCGCACGCCGCGCGGGCGCATGGCAACTCGCCGCGCCTACGAGCACCTCGGAATTACCGCCCCTCAAAAGCCCGAACAAAATAAATTGTTGTAGCTCAAAAGTGTGGATCGTGTTCTATGTTAAAATCGCGACTGTGAAGGAGAGACTCTTCGCAGCCGCGATTCTTTTTCTATTCCTCGCGCACGCGCTGTTTTATTTCGTCGCCCTCGGTTACGACGCGGTGGATGACGCGTATATTTCATTTCGCTATGCCCAGAACGCGATCCTCGGGAATGGTCTCGTCTTTAATGCCGACGAGCGCGTCGAGGGGTTCACCAATTTTCTCTGGACCGCGATGATGGTGCCCATCGCCGGCGCGAGTCTCGACGTCGGTCGCGTCAGCATCGTGCTCGGGATTCTCTTCGCGCTCGCGACGATCGGGCTTACCAAGCGTCTCGCGCAAGGGTTAGGATTACGGCGCGAGGTCGGCTGGCTGGCGACGCTGTTGCTGGCAGTGGACGGCTCGTTCGCCATCTGGAGTGTGGGCGGACTCGAGACCGCGATGTTCGCCTTTCTGATTACGGCGGGCGCGGCATTCTACCTGCGCGAGTCGCGCGCCTCCGCGCAAGAAAATTTTTCCGCGCTTTATTTTCCGGCAAGCGCGGTGTTTTTTGCGCTCGCGGCGATGACGCGTCCCGAAGCCGCGGCGGTATTCGCACTCACGGTCGCGCATCAATTCGTCTGGCGCGTGCTGGATGAGCGCCGCGTGTTTGGTCTCATCGACGTGGCGCGGGTTTTTACTTTCGCCGCGCTGTTTGTCCCGTACTGGATAATGCGTTGGCGCTATTACCATTCGTTTTTTCCCAACTCGTTTTATGCCAAGGTCGCGCCGGGCGGTCCTGCCGCGCAGCTCGAACGCGGCGGGCATTACGTAACGCAATTTATCAATGTGCATCTCGGAGGGTGGATTCTGATTCCTGCCGCGCTGGCAGTTATGGTCGCGGCTGCGCGATATGTAAAGCGTGGACGTTCGCCGCGCGCGTCGTCGGAGGTACGAGGCGCTTTTTTTGGTTTTAGCTATCTCGCGCTGCTCCTGCTCGCGTACGGCGCGTACATTATTTATGTGGGTGGAGATTGGTCGGTCGGGAGGTTCTTTGTCCCGATTCTGCCGTTGGCATATTTATTGATTGCCGCAGGTCTGGTCGAGTTGTATCAAGTCGCCGCGCGCCGATTCATGTCGGCGCAAAAATTTCTCGCACCGCTCGCAGTGGGCGCGGCGCTGGCGCTCGCAGTGGCGCTCGCGTTTGCCTCTTCGTGGAACGGCGAGTACGGGATTTACATTCGCAGCTTTGACGCCGCGCGCGCCTCAAAAGCGCGTGAGATGATGGGACGCTGGCTCAAAGCAAATGTGCCGCGCGGGACCTGGATCGCGGTCGATGCCGCGGGTCAGGTGCCTTATTTTTCAGAACTGCCGGCGATTGATATGTTCGGCATCAACGATCTGCACATCGGTCGTTTGAACGTGGTGACACTGGGGCAGGGCACACCCGGTCACGAAAAATTTGATCTGGGTTATATTATCACACGCGCCCCGCGTTTCGTTATTATATACGGCACGCTCTTTGACGATGTGACGGAATATCATCGCGCGCCGGTCGAGTGGACACAGGACGAAGAGTTGAAAAAGTTTTTGAATATTTATGAGAGAAAATGAACAATGAACAATGCCAAATGAAAGAGTAGACACTTTGTTCATTGTTCATTGGAAATTGAGCATTGTCTATGGATGACTTGGGTAAGGTTTTATTTTTTCTC
>JBBSHK010000183.1:0-6445 GCA_038253185.1 Anaerolineae bacterium
TCCTGCGCGGTTTTTTTGCCTCGCTCCCGCGCGAATTATTTGAAGCGGCAAAGATTGACGGAAGCTCCGAGTTCGGTATCTTTGCGCGTATTGTGCTGCCGCTATCTGTCCCGGCAATCGCCTCGCTCACGATCTTCCAATTCCTTGGCGTGTGGAACGATCTCCTGGTCGCGCTCATTTACGCGCAGAGCCCAAAGTTACAGCCGCTCACCGTCGGCGTGAGCAGTCTGCTCTCGACCTACGGTCCTGAATGGGATGTGCTCAGCTCGGCGGCATTCATCACGATGTTCGTTCCGCTGCTCGTCTTTTTCAGTCTGCAAAAATATTTCGTCAGCGGCTTGCTCGCCGGTTCGGTCAAGTCGTAGTATGTGAAACGCGCAACGTATAACGTCAGTCGATGCGTCCATTTTCACGTTTCACTTCGGTTCGTTAACTATGCTCTCATGTATGAAATCTTCGCGCGCACTCAGAGCCCTGCTCGAACTCGTTACTGTTGAAGCGACTCCGGGCGCATTGCTGCTCGCGCTGATCGTCTCGTCCGCGTTGGGGCTCGGCGCGCTCGCGCTCGCCGTGCGAATCGGGGTGGTCGCGCTCGCCGTGCTACTGCCGTGGCTGCCCATCATTGCGCGCAAGCTGCGCTCGGACTGGGCAACCTACAGCTGGCTCGCGTTCTTTGAGTTGCTGGTGATCCTCCAAATCGGCCATTTCGCCGAGCACGTCTCACAGGTGATCGAGCTGCACTGGCTCGAATGGTCGCCGGTGTTGGCGCACGGAATCTTTGGCGACCTTGACATCGAGCCGGTGCATTGGTGGTGGAACACCAGCATTCTTTTTTCCGCGACCTTGCTTCTTTTAAAATTTCGCCGCAACCGTTGGCTCTGGGCGTCGTGGATATTTTCCATCTGGCACGAACTCGAACACCTCTATATTTATTTTTGGTGGTTCTTACCCCAAGGCGTCTCTGGGCATCCAGGCATTTTGGGCGCGGGCGGACTCCTCGATCAGGCGAATATCTTTCTGCCGTATCTGACCACGCTCAGCCGCGCCGATCTCCACTTTTGGTACAATCTGTTCGAGATCGGATTATTCGTCATCGCGTTCGGTGTGCAGGCGCTCGGTTTGGTTCGAGTGCGACCTTCGATTGCGCGCGGGAAATTATTCTCGCCGCGCCGCGCGCTCGTTTTCGCCGCCTCAGGACAGATTGCGATTATCACCTTCCTCGCGCTCGCGCGCTACTCGCCGCCCACTCTGAACGTACCGCAAAATTATTCCACGATCCAGAGCGCGGTCGATGCCGCGCCCGATTGGGCAATTATCCGCATCGCGCCCGGTGATTACCGCGAGGCGCTGAGCATCCGCAAACCATTGACCCTCGTCGGCGGCGGTCGCGCCGAGACCCGTTTGTGGCAAGAGGACGACAAGGTGCCCGCGCTTGCGATTTCATCCACCCACGACGTGACTATCAAAAATCTCGCAGTCAACGGCGGCTTGTACGGAATTGTTTTGGACGAGAGTCGCGCGGTGCGGATTAGCAATAGCGCGATTCTGAGTTCCTGGTTCGTCGGCATCCGCGTTTCCCGCAGCGCGGCGCTGATTGAGCAAAACGAAATTGTCGCGACGCGCAGCCCCTATGGAATGGGCATCGAGTTGGCGAATTGTGTGCAGAGCGCGCCGACGGTGATTCGCAATAATATCGTGCGTAGACATCCTCACGAAGGTATCGTCACGCACAACTCGAACGCGCTGATCGAGCGCAACACCGTCGAGGAGAATGGACAGCGCGGCATCGCGGTCACGGAGATGTCGATGGCGACGGTGAGGGCGAATCAGATTAGCAGCAATCGCGACGCCGGAATTTATGTCGTCGATCACTCGATGGCAGAACTGGACGGCAATCAAGTCCGCGATTCGCGACCGGGCGCACGTGGCACCGCCGATGGTATTCGCGGCGATTACTATGCAGAGATTATGCTCCGCGCGAATGTGATTCAAGCCGAACCGGGTCGCGAAATAGTTTTGGTCAATGGCGCCAGCCTCGAGCCGTGGCGCTGACATTCGCGGGCGACAACATGGCGTTCGCGAGGTCGCACCGCGCGCAATCCACCTCTTCCCACTTCGCCTTGACTCGCGCCTGAAATGAGTTCGGTCCCCTCGCCTTCAGGCATCTCTGTACGTCGCCTCGTCATTGTTATCTTTCTCTCGCGGACTGTTCTGAACATCGCTTACCGCGCGGTCTATCCCTTTTTGCCGTTCATCGCCGCCGACCTGAATGTCAGTCTGGAATCCGCCGCACAAATTATCCAGTCGCGCAATCTCATCGGGCTGGCGGCGCCGTTGTTTGGTCCTCTCTCAGATCATTATGGGCGGCGCGCGTTGATGCTCGTCGGCTTGGGCATCTCGATTGTCGCGGCGCTCGCGCTCGGCGCGTTCGCGTCTTTTCTCTTTGCGGTGCTCGCCGTGACTATGATCGAGGTCGGGAAAATTATTTACGATCCGGCGCAAGCGGCTTATCTCGGAGACCGCGTGCCCTATTCGCAGCGCGGGCGCGCGATCGCACTTAGTGAAATTTCATGGGCGGCGGCGCTGATCGCCCTGCCCATCTTTGCGCTCATTTTACAAGCGGCAGGATGGCGCGCCGCGTTTGTCGCTGTCGGAGTGCTCGGCGTCATAATGTTCGCGCTGACGCGCGCTTCGCTGCCGGGGGATCGCCCTCCGCGCGCAGAGCAACGCAGCTTGACCCATGGCTTTGGGCAAATTGCGCGAGAGCCGGGCGCGCTCGCCGTGCTGCTGACCATCATCCTCAACGCCGCCAGCAACGAAAACATCAATATCGTTTTCGGGGCATGGATGAGAAATGATTTCGCGTTGGATGCCGTCGCGCTGGGCACGGTCGCTTCTGCCATCGGCATCTCCGAGCTGGGCGGCGAATTGTTTTCAAGTGCCTTTGTGGACCGCATTGGCAAACATCGGCTCACCGAATTGATGTTGCTCGCCACCGCCGGGGCTTACGTTTTGCTGCCGCTGATTGGACGCACGGTGCTGCTCGCATCGGCGGGGCTGGTGCTCGCCTTTTTTTTCTTTGAGGTCTCGGTCGTGGCGGCGCTTCCGCTGATTACGGAAATGGTGCCGAGCGCGCGGGCGACACTGATGTCAATGGCAGTCGCGGGCTTTTCGCTCGGACGCGCGCTGGGTTCGTTCACCGGTCCCTTTATTTATCTGAACAATGGATTCGTGGTGAACGGTCTCGTTTCCGGCGTTGGATTGTTAGTCGCTTTTTTGATCTGGAGCTTGTGGGTGCACGAGCGCGAGGGTCTGCCGCAACCGTGAAAAAATTTTACATCGCGATCGAGGGCGTGATCGGCGTGGGCAAAACGACACTGGCGCGGCATCTTCAACCCGTGCTCGATGGCGAAATCTTGCTCGAAGTATTCGAGGAGAATCCATTCCTCGCGCGATTCTATCAAGACCGCGAGCGCTATGCCTTTCAAACACAAATCTTTTTTCTCTTGAGTCGCTACGCGCAGCAGCACGAAGCGATACCCCGAGCGCTGTCCCGCGGCAATCTCATCAGCGATTATTCCTTCGACAAGAATAAGATTTTCGCGCGGTTGACGCTCACGGGTGACGAACTGGAAATGTATGAACGCGTGCAGGATATTCTCGCAGGGAGAATTCCCACGCCTGATTTGATCGTGTACTTGCGCGCATCTGTGGATATGTTGATGGAACGGATTGCGCTACGTGACCGCAGCTATGAGCGCACGATGGAACGCGAATACATTGGCGCGCTCGCGCGCGCGTACGACAATTATTTCGCAACGTTCCGCGCCGCGCCCGTGCTCACCTTGGAAACGGACGGATTGGATTTCGCGCGTCGTGGCGAACACCTCGCGCAGGTGAGGGCACAAATTCGCGCGCAGTTGAGCGCATCGGCATATCAAACTCCGCTGCTCTAGCGCGCGCCGATAATGTCTACGCCGCACAATCTCCGACCAAAACAATGCTCGAACGACATCGCAACAAGATTCTACTCTCCGTGCTTTTCGCCATCGCCGTTTACGCGGCGCTCTTGCTCGTTTCCGATTTCAATAAACTCGCGACGGTGCTGCGCGAATTTCGATGGGAACTGCTGCCGATCATTCTCGCGCTTACACTTTTCAACTACGGTCTCCGCTTTTTCAAGTGGCATTTTTATCTCCATCTCGTAGGCGTTCGGAGTTTGCACTGGTACGAAAGTCTACTAATCTTTCTCGCGGGGTTTTCGATGACGCTGACGCCGGGGAAAGCAGGGGAGTGGCTGAAATCGTTTCTGGTGCGCGAGAGAACCGGCACACCAGTTGCGACGACCGCGCCAATCATTCTCGCCGAGCGAATGACCGACGGACTCGCGCTGCTGCTGCTCGCCAGCACCGGCGTGTTCCTATTCGACAGCGTAATTGTGCGCGCGTTGCTGCTGGTCGTAATCCTCGCCGCGACGATTGCGGTCGCGTTGGTGCAAAATCGTGCGCTCGCGCGGCGCGTGGGGCGATGGCTCGCGCATTATTCGTTTCTCGAAAAACGGCTTGATCAGCTGCGCGCGTTTTACACTAGCGCGTACGAATTATTGCGCGTCAGAAATCTCGCAGTCGCGATTGCGCTCGGATTTATTTCGTGGGCGGGCGAATGTGTCGCGCTCGCGCTGGTGCTGTACGGTTTGGGAATTCCGTTTTCGTTCACACTGGTGGCGCTGTCCGCGTCCGCGATGGGATTCGCGACGCTCGCGGGTTCGGTGCTGCTGATGCCCGGCGGCTTGGGGGTGGCGGAGGGAAGCATTGATGGACTGTTGCTTGGCTTTGGTCGCGCGCCGTGGCTGCCCGGAGGCATTGCGATTTCTCAGCCAGTATCCGCCGCGGCGACACTAATGATTCGTTTCGCCACCCTGTGGTTCGGCGTCGCGATTGGATTTGTTTCACTCTTCATCGTACGGCGACGTTCTTCAAATGGGACGCGCGATTTTGAAAATGGAACTGTGCTGGAAGTACGGCGCGAAATCGAGCAGAACGCCGGATAGAGGAATGGTGAAGGAAAGTACTTTGGTGAGATGTGAAATCAAAAAGAGTAGGACGAAGACAGTTCGTCCTACTCTTTTTGATTCGTGTCTAGGGAAGCATTTCTCAATCGCGTTTCGCAACTTTGTACGCGCCGAATGCCATCGCCGCCGCGAGCGCCGCCGCCGTGCCCGCGATGGCGGTAAAGCGTGTGCGCGACGCCGCGCCGGGATTAAACGGCAGTCCTTCGCTGTACGAAAGAAATTTTTGTCCCCACTGCGTGTTGAGCATTTCTTCCGCGCGATAATGTCCGATGAAAGGATACCAGTACAGGTTGTGATAAATATTGGACGCGGCGTACGACCACGGCACCAGCGGCGTTCGCAGCAGCGTGTGCTCCAGTTTTTTCAATTTGCCGTGATAGATTTGTTTCTGTCCCCATGAGGCGAACGTATCTTCATCGTGCGCGAAATGCCAGTTCTCTTCCGACGCCTCCACATCGCCGACGAATTTGATTTCGCGTGGATCGCCGACGCCCAAGCCGCGCTCGTGTGCGTGACGAATAAAACGAACGCTCATCGGATCGATGCCCATTATTTTTGCCGACGCGGCATCAATCGCGACCGGATCAGAACTCGCCATAATCACATTCTTGACATGCGGGCGCATCGCGCGCGGACCCGGACCCTCACCGGCGAACGTGCCATCCATCACCACAAAAATTCCGGTGTGAATGTCTTGCTGAATCTGCAATAGATCCACCAGCGTGTCGTGAATCACCGCGTGCGTCCAGTGCCGCCGCTCATCAAGTAGCCCACCGAAGGCGTTCTTCATTGCGCCCGTCAGCGTCGTGAATACGTGCGTTTTTTGGGTCGGGAGGTGCAGCACATTCTTGTCATAGAACGCTTTTGGAATCCGCACGCCGTTGGGATAAACCTTGTCGAGAACGAGAAAGGGTTCTTTCGGTTGATACGTCACCCACTGCACTTCTTTTTCATAATTGTGCAGTTCGGGAATGCCATAGCGATCGGTCACGAGCTTGTGCCGATTATTGATCGCGCCTTCTTTGGCATCCACCACAACCGTGTTGTTATGCGTCGCCAAAAGCTTGTCGCGTTCGTAACCATCTCGCAGCAGTGTCTTGATTACGCCTTCGAGTTGCCACGGCGCGGTCGAGCAGCCTGGATACCAGATCTGCCACGAGATGTTAATTTTCAACAAGGTCATCGGTTGTTTGGGCAGGTTCGCTTGATAATTCGCGAGGTGTATGAGGCGAGTGTAATCTTCAAGCACCGTCTCCGGGCGCGTCCGCAAAATCGCGACCTGTCCGCGCCCTGGGAAATTTTTCGCATCAATCATAGTAGACTCCTTCTGGTACGTCCCGCAACTTTACTTCTAGACGCGCTGACGATTCGAGA
>JBBSHK010000184.1:0-6433 GCA_038253185.1 Anaerolineae bacterium
GCACCAATCGGAGTTTGGAAACAAGTTGCAAATGATCTCACTCCCCATTCTGCTCGTTCACGGCTTTAACGGTTATCCGAGTAATTGGACCGGACCCAAAGATCGTTTCCCCGAATTTCTCGCGGCGCACGGCTACGACCCCGAACTCATCCGCGTTTTTAATTACGGCTACCAAGACTTTAACGGCAAGCGCGTTTATAAAAACACGGGCGATCTGCGTGGGCTGGCGCATCGCTTGGATGAATACGATACCGACGACGCGGAGGCGCGAGCGTCGCAGGTGGACCGCCTCGCGCGTGACAGCGCCGCGCGCGGCGGTCCACAAAAAATTACGATCATCGCGCATTCCAGCGGCGGCTTGATCGTCCGCTATTATTTGTCACGCGCGGTCGAGGATGAATTCGGCACGCGCTATCGCGGCAAGGTCGCGCGGCTGATTATGTTGGGCACGCCGCATCAAGGTGTCGATGTCGAAGATTTTTTGGATCCGCTGCCGACGAATTTTTTGATCTATCGCCTGATGCTGCGACTGCACTTTTTGTTTCCGCCGGATTATCGCGAGCAGGGTGAAACGCTGCAGACGCGCTTTGCCGAAATGGGCTACGCCGCGCGCGAGGAATGGTTCACCGACGAGTCGAAAGCCGCGGCAGCCGAAACGCCCGCGTTCAAGCAGATGCATCCGGGCAGCGAATTTCTGAAAGAAATTAATCGACCGGGCGCGCTGCCGCGCGACATCGAATACTTTAATATCATCGGTGATATTCGCGCCAGTGTAAAACTGGAGTGGTGGCACCGCGCGGTTTTTGACTTTGAAAAAAGTTTTGGCGATCTCCTCGTCTCGACGCAGAGCGCCGGTTCAATTCCGAACGCGCCTTCGCAGCTTGACCAAATCGTTGAAACGCCTTGCCTCGAGGTGGACCTAAGTCGTCACCTGAGCCGTCTGGTCCACGTCGGAGTCGAGGGTGACCATCCTATTCCCATTCACCGTCACTTGCGCTGGCATCCCAAAGCGCGCGAATATATGCTTGACATTCTGGCACGCACGCGATAGAAAAATTTTCGCCGCTCACGACCGGGCGGCGATTTTGTTTTCCGCGCGGCGCTATTGTCAGCCATCCGCAAAAATGCGATAATATTTTCTTGCACCATCAGACGATTTCAGAGGAGGCATAAAATGCAGTGGGACACTCGTCTCGACAATCTCGGCGTCAGCTACAACCCCAACTCGAATGCGACGTGGGCGCTCGCCGCCGCGGTCTATCAGGATGACATTGAAGCTCAAGGCAATCACATTATACTCTTTACGCTGCAGGACGATCAGGGCAAGCCGAAATCGAACGTGGCGTGCTTTGTAGACTGGGTCGGGCGCGATCCGGGCGATCCACCGACGCGCGTGGTGACCGACAGCAGCGGACAAGCGAATGTGCCCATCTATGCCAATCTCGACATTACGAAAAAGAACGGACCCTACTTTGCTTATATTGAAAATCAAAGCAAGAGCGATGTCGTCGCGGGCATGGGCTTGCCGGAGCACCATCACGTAAATTTTTTGTTAACCTTCGCGCCCAAAGTGGCGACGCCGCCGCCGACGCAAACAGCGGACGAGGCGGCGATGGCAGCCGCGAAGAGCGTGCCGTGGATGCCGGTCAATAACACCGGCGCGCTCTGGAAATTCGCCAAAGCGAATAATTTGCAGGACCAGCAGACGGATGAAATTAATTTCACCTACAACGGCGAAGCTTACGTGGCGCAAGTTTTCAATCTCGGCATCGTTTACGCCAAGAAAGGCGACTGGGGCAATATCAAAGTGATTCGCAAGTAGCACCGGTGATCAAAATTTGTTGTGCGCCGCGTACAACTCGGGATGAAGCAATACTATGTCTATATCCTGTCGAACCCGACTCACACGCTTTATGTGGGTGTGACGAATAATCTTGAACGTCGCGTCTTTGAACACAAGCACAAGCTCACTCCCGGTTTTACAAGCAAATACAGCATAACCCCAACTCATCTCAAAAACCCGATTCAGGAATGAGGAATAAGTCGGGTTCATTACGCGGCGCGTGAATTCCGCCGAGAGGCTTCATTTTTGAGATGAATTGCCAGTTGGTTTACTTTGAAGTCTTTAATGATATTCGTGACGCTATCGCTCGGGAGAAGCAAATCAAAGGATGGGTTCGGGCGAAAAAGTTTGCTCTAATCAACTCTGTGAATGTGGAATGGAACGATCTGAGTGCGGGCTGGTACGAAGAGAAGTAACATCCTACTGTTGAATATTTGCGGTATCCAGCGCGTGACCCTTCGCGCGGCTCAGGGTGACAGGCTGTGGGGTGCGGGGACAGGCAATTATGAGCGCGAGTAATCTCGAACAAGCGAAACGAATCATCAGCGAACGCGTGGAATTGTTCCAGCGGAATCTCGATCAGTATCGCCGCGCGGAATACAAAGAGGCGCAACTGCGCGTTGAATTCCTCGACCCGTTTTTCGAAGCATTGGGCTGGGATGTCGCCAACCGCCAGGGTTGGGCAGAGCAGTACAAAGAAGTGGTGAATGAAGACGCGCTCAAGATGAGCGGCGCGACCAAAGCGCCCGATTACTCGTTTCGCATCGGCGGCGTGCGGAAATTTTTTGTCGAGGCGAAAAAGCCCGCGCTCTCGATCAAGACCGACGCGAGCGCTGCCTACCAACTGCGCCGCTATGCCTGGAGCGCCAAGCTCCCCGTCTCGATTCTCAGTGACTTTGAAGAGTTCGCCATCTATGATTGCCGCCAACGTCCTTCGGACAAAGATGGCGCGAATGTTGGACGCATCAACTTTTTTTCGTACGAGCAATACCTCGAGCGCCTACCTGAAATCTATGACGTCTTTTCGAAAGAAGCAGTCTTGCGCGGTTCGTTCGACCGCTTTATGCAAGAGACTAGAGGCAAGCGCGGCACCACGCAGGTGGATGCCGAATTTTTGAAAGAGATCGAGGGCTGGCGCGAATTGCTCGCGAAAAATATTGCGCTCTCGAACCCGCGACTCACGCTGGATGAATTGAACGACGCGGTGCAGCGCACGATTGATCGCGTTATCTTTTTGCGAATGGCAGAAGACCGCGGCACGGAAGAATATGGGCAGTTGCAGCGATTAATCAAGACCCCCACCTCTCCCCCTTCGCAAGGGGGAGATAAGAGAGGGGGTGTCTATCCGCGTTTGATTGAGCTTTGTCGCCAAGCCGACGCGAAATACAATTCGGGCTTGTTCGATTTTGCGAATGACGCGCTGACGCCGCGCTTGAAAGTGGACGATGACAAGTTGAGCGCGATTCTCGCGGACTTGTATTATCCGCAGTCGCCGTATGAATTTTCAGTCTTGGGCGCGGACACGCTGGGCAATGTGTACGAACAATTTCTTGGCAAGGTGATTCGACTCACGCCGTCGCATCAGGCGAAGGTGGAAGAAAAGCCGGAGGTGAAAAAGGCGGGCGGAGTTTATTACACGCCGACGTACATCGTGGACTATATCGTGAAGCAAACGGTGGGCAAATTGATCGCGGGCAAATCGCCAAAGGAAATCGAGAAGGTGCACGTACTCGATCCGGCGTGTGGCTCGGGTTCATTTCTGCTCGGCGCGTATCAATTGTTGCTCGACCATCATCTGGCGTGGTATGTGCAGGGGGACGGGGGGCAGGGGACAGGGGACGGGAAACGCGCGCAGCCGATCTATCAGAGCGCGACGGGTTGGCGATTGACTACGGCGGAAAAGAAACGCATCTTGTTGAATAATATTTTCGGTGTGGACATTGACCGGCAAGCGGTCGAAGTGACGAAACTCTCGCTGTTGTTAAAAGTGCTGGAAGGTGAGAATCAAGAGACGCTCGGCAAACAGTTGAAACTTTTCCGCGAGCGCGCGTTGCCGAATCTCGACCAGAATATCAAGTGCGGTAACAGTCTGATCGGCTGGGATTATTTCGCGGGCAAGATGTTTGCTGACGCGGAAGAGGTCAAGCGCGTGAATCCCTTTGATTGGGAGCGCGAGTTTCCGCAGGTGTTTAACCCCCTCTCTCTCCCCCTTGCTAAGGGGGAGCAGGTGGGGGTCGGTGGATTTGATTGTGTGATTGGGAATCCGCCATATGTTCTACTGCAAATTCTCAATGAGCCAGAGATATTCAAATATCTGTCGAACACCTATAAAGCAGCGCGATACAAGATAGATACTTATCAGCTCTTTATGGAAAAAGGAATAGGATTGTCTACGCTCGGTGGTTATCTGGGCTACATCACTCCCAATTCCTTTTTGACGAACAAGCATGCTCGCGAGTTGCGGCAATTGATTCTCCACAATTCAAATGTCGAATTACTACGTGTCTTTTCCTATCAAGTTTTTCGGGGAGCGAGTGTCGATACATCGATCATTATTCTCAACAGAACTGATAGACCTAATCGGGCACAAACTGTTGAAGTTGTGCGATCTAAAGCTTCTTCGGACTTCGAAGTCGATCACCAGGCGCAGCAAACATGGCTCGAACATCCTGACAACTTTTTTACTTTGCCAAGCACAGCAGGGACAGAAGAACTAAAATTGAAAATGCAACAAGGTTCGCACCGATTAGGCGAGTTCGCAACCGCCTACTTTGGAATACAAACTTACGACAGAACGCAATATGTAAAAGTGTCTTCGAAAGCTCGGCATTTCAAACCAGTTATAGACGGCGCGAATATCTATCGTTACGCTCTCTCGTCGAGTCGAGAGTTCGTTGACTTTCGTCCAGAGGCGATAAAGAGTGGTGGAAAATCAGAAGTTTATGAGCAAGAGCGGATTGGTGTTAGACAAATTGGTCAAGTTCCAGTAGCGACGATTGTTCCTGCCGGTATTTATTCTTTGAATACTGTTTACAACATTTTCTTCACAACGAAAACAGAATACGAACTGCCCTTCATTCTTGGCGTTTTCTGTTCGCAGGCGATACGCTGGTACTGGAGGCAATCCTTCTTTGACCAAAAGCAAACATTTCCAAAAATAAAAAAGGATGCGCTCTTATCAGTACCTATACCGCAAATCAACTTCGATGATCCTCTTGATAAATCGCGTCACGACCAAATGGTCGCGCTCGTCGACCAAATGCTCGAACTAAACAAACGATTGCGCGCGGCGAACACGCAAGCCGACCACGAGTTGATACAGCGGCAGATTGACGCGACGGATAAACAGATCGACGCGCTGGTGTATGAACTGTATGAGTTAACGGACGAAGAGATCGCGATAGTTGAGGCGAGTGCTGCGTAAAAGCGCGTACGGGCGGAATATTAGGTGGGGATGCAGCAGAATAGACAATTAGGTAGCTGCGTCTGTAAAGTGGCTTGACTTGAGGAGGTGATGTCTCTGGATTGTATCGAACGTCGCATTATGAATCGGCAAGTCAACTCAATCCAAACTCAAGTAAGGAGAATGAAAGATGACAGAGCAAAGCCTTTACGAACGGCTCGGTGGCGTCTACGCCATTGCCGCGGTGGTGGACCGCTTCAGCGACCAGCTTCTGAAAAATCCAAAGATTGTCAATGCAAACCCGCAGTTGAAGGAATGGCACACGGAGAAATTCAAGGCGCGGTTGCCAGGACTCAAGTTCAATCGGACCCTGTGGGTGTGCGCGGTGTCAGGCGGACCCTATGAATACACCGCCGAGAACCTGCGCGATGCCCATTTCGACTTGCACATCCCACCCGAGGTATTCGATGAGGTGTCGGCGGAGCTTGGGCGTGCCCTCGATTACTTCAAGGTGCCCCAGCGCGAAAAGGAGGAAGCCTTGGCTGCGTTTGACGAACAAAAGCCCGATGTGACGGCTGGTTCCAGGACCACGGCGGGGCGCTGAATTCCCTTCGAGCGACTCAAGCCGGGCGAGTTAGTGGCACACTTGCCCGGCGTAATGAACGGCGTGCTACCGAGCTTGGACATGATTGACATCCAAGTTGATACGACAAGACAGCACTAAAGGCGAGCCGATGAAAATTCTAGAAACCGACAGACTGATTCTCCGGCGTCTACAGCCGGGTGATCTCGATAGTCTCTTTGCGCTTTACCGCGACCCCGAAGTGCGGCGGTATTTCCCCGAAGGCACCTTGACCTATGAAGAAACGAAAGAAGAATTAGAATGGTTTCTCAACGGGCATCCGGCTCACCCCGAATTGGGACTCTGGGCAACCGTCCACAAAGAGACCGGCGAGTTTATCGGTCGGTGTGGGTTGCTGCCATGGACGATCGAACAGCGCCCAGAAGTAGAGGTGGTTTATTTGCTCGCCCAAGAATATTGGGGGCAGGGGTTGGGGACCGAAGCGGCGCGGGCGATTCTTCAATACGGCTTTGAGCGGTTGCAGTTATCGCGCCTGATCTGCCTCATCGCTCCAGGCAACCAGGCATCCATCAAGGTTGCGACCAAGATTGGCATGACTCTCGAA
>JBBSHK010000185.1:0-6376 GCA_038253185.1 Anaerolineae bacterium
CGAGGCAATACCATTTCGCTCCATAAATTTTTTCAAATTGCTCTGCTCGATCTGCTCGCGCGTTGGTCGCCAAGCAATTTCGCCGCCAAAATCAAATTGTTGCATCAATTGTTTCTCCCGCGAACCTATCAAATAATTTACCACCAGGACGCCAAGTCACAAAGAAAAAATTTATGATTATCCTTTGTGGTTTATGGAATTTCCAAAAAATTATCGCCTTGATGAGGCAATCTGTCAATTGAAATTCTAGTATTGACGCGCCATTGGCGACCGATTAGAATTTATTGGAGTGCGAAACAGATACCACTCGCCTCCGTTAAACATTTCGGATCGAACAAAGGAGCACACCATGGCGAAATTTTCATTCCTCCCCGGCGAAGTCAAATTCTATGACTATTTCGAAAGAGCCAGCGCGAATCTGGTCGAGGGCGCGCGCTTGCTGCAGGACCTGTTGGATCACTGCGAGGACATACCGAACAAAGTCGCGCAGATCACCGAAGTCGAGCACAAGGGTGACTTTATTGTTCACGAAGTGACCGACCTGCTGCCGCGCACGTTGATCACCCCAATTGATAACGATGACATCCAGCGACTCATCGTCGCGGTGGACGACGCGATGGACGCGATTGAAGAGACCGCTGCGCACATCCAGATTTATCAGATTGACACAATTAAAAAACCGGCAAAGCGCCTGGGCAAGTTGATTCTCGAAGGCGCGCAAGAATTGCACGAGGCGTTCGGCGGGTTGCGCGACAAGTCAAAGTATAAAGAAGTGAATGAACATGTCATTCGCATCAACACGATCGAGAACAATGGCGACCGCATCCTGCGCGATGGCTTGGTGGAATTGGTCGCACATCGCGACGATATGTTTGAATTCTTTCGCTGGAAACAAATCTACGAATATCTCGAAGACACCACCGACCGACTGGAAGACGCGGGCGACGTAATCCAAAAGGTGATCATCGCCAATGCCTGACTCAACCGTGCTCTTTACCTTGCTGATTATTGTGATTGCCCTCGGGTTCGATTACGTCAATGGCTTTCACGATTCGGCGAATTCGATTGCGACCGTCGTTTCCACGCGCGTATTGACGCCATTGCAAGGTGTGATCTGGGCGGCGGTTTTCAATTTCGTCGCGGCATTCACTTTCGGCACAGCGGTCGCCAAGACGATTGGCAGCGGCTTGATCGATGTGAATAAGGTGGACAATGTGGTGATTCTCGCGGGTCTGGTGGGCGCGATCGCGTGGGACTTGATCACATGGCAGCTTGGCTTGCCGACCAGTTCGTCGCACGCGCTCATCGGCGGCTATGCGGGCGCGGCGGTGGCGAAAGCGGGCTGGGATGTCATTATCGTCGCGGGCTGGACCAAGACGCTGATATTTATTGTCGTCGCGCCACTGATCGGTTTTGTGCTTGCGACCATTTTTATTATTGCGATCTATTGGATTTTTCAGCATCAAACGCCGGCAGCCGTCGATCATCTTTTTCGACGTGGGCAGTTATTGTCCGCCGCGGCGTACAGTCTCGGTCACGGCACGAATGACGCGCAAAAAACAATGGGCATCATCGCAGGCTTGCTGTTTGCGTCGGGCGTGCCGGCATTGCGCGGTTTCGTTACCGACCCCGCCGGAAAACTTTTTATTCCATTCGAGATTGTTTTGCTGGCGCACGCCGCGATTGCGCTGGGAACTTTGTCCGGCGGTTGGCGCATCGTCCACACGATGGGCACCAAGATTACCAAGCTACAGCCGATGGGTGGATTCGCCGCGGAAGCGGCAGGCGCAATCACACTGTTTGCTTCATCCGAGTTGGGTATTCCGGTTTCAACGACGCACGTGATCACCGGCGGAATCATCGGCGTCGGCTCGGTGCGAAACATTCGCAAGGTGCGCTGGGGCGTCGCGGGGAAAATTCTGTGGGCGTGGTTACTGACAATTCCCGCGTCCGCGATTATCGCGGCGGTGTTGTGGTACGTGCTCGACTTGGTGCGGCATGCGATGGGAGTGGGTTGAGCGAAAAGAAACGCGTGCTCTTTCTCTGCGTGCACAACTCGGCGCGTTCGCAAATGGCAGAAGGACTGCTGCGCGCGATGGCGGGAGAGCGGTTTGAGATTTTCAGCGCGGGCAGTGAGCCGACGCGAATTCATCCGCTCGCCATTCGCGCGCTGCAAGAGCAAGGGATTGATATTTCAAACCAGCGCTCGAAAAGTGTGAATGCGTTTGGCGATCAACGATTCGATTATGTGATCACGCTGTGCGCGGAAGAGGTCTGTCCGGTTTTCCTAAATGCCACAGAGAAATTGCATTGGGCGCTGCCCGATCCCGCCGCCGTCAAGGGCAGTGGGGAGGAACAGCTTGCGGCGTTCCGAGGCGTGTCGGATGAATTGAGAACGCGGCTAGAACCGTTTACTGGCAAACGCTGAAAGTACAAGGGTGATAGGGACATCGCCCTTATGTTTTTTTCTGCCCCATTTCCCTATATTTGCGATAACGCGCCTCGAACAATTCTTCGCGCGATGGCAAATTCAATTTTACGAGCGCGTGGCTTAAACGTGCGCGCACACTCTCCGCCGTTACATCCGCATCCGCGTGCGCGCCGCCTTCCGGTTCTGGAATAATCTCATCCACAATTCCAAATTGTTTCAAATCGCGCGCGGTGAGATGCAAGTCGCCGGATAATTCTTCGGCGTGAGTCGCGTCGCCGTACAAGATTGCGGACGCGCCTTCGGGTGAGATGACCGAATACACCGCGTGCTCGAGCATCAGCACACGATCGGCTGCCGCGAGCGCGAGCGCGCCGCCGCTGCCGCCCTCACCAATAATGACTGCAATCGTCGGCACGCGCACGTTCAACATCGCCGCGATCGAATGCGCCAGCGCCATCCCGATGCCGCGCTTTTCCGCTTCGTAACTCGCATCTGCGCCCGGCGTATCTACAAAAGTAATCACCGCCAAATCCCATTTCGCCGCGAGCCGCATCATGCGCTGCGCTTTGCGATAGCCCTCCGGCTCCGCGCTGCCGTGATGATGTTTATCCGCCTCCGCACCGCGCCCGCGCTCCTGTCCGATCACCACCACACCTTGACCGTCGAGCTGCGCGACGCCTGCAACAATCGCGGGATCATCGCCAAAAAAGCGGTCGCCGTGCAGTTCAATAAAATCTGTAAAGATTCGCTGCACATAATCGAGTGTGGTGGGGCGGTCGGCGCGACGCGCGAGATTCACCGATTGCCACGCGGTCAGAGACTGCTTTACTTCATCCCTCTCTGCTTTGCTAAGTGGAAGTAAGGGAGACACAACATTTGTGCTCTGCTTGGATTGATGCGCCTCGGTCGCTCCTAATATTCCGGCAATCATCGCGCGTAATTGCGGGCGCGGGACAATCGCGTCGACCATGCCATGCTCAAGCAGAAATTCCGCGCGATGGGAATCGTTCGGCAATTTTTGACGCGTGAGGATTTCGACCACGCGCGGACCGGAAAAGCCGATCAAGGCGCGCGGTTCGGCAAGAATCACATCGGCGAGATTCGCAAAGCTGGCGTACACGCCGCCGGTGGTCGGGTGCGCGAGCACCGTGATGAATGGCCGTCCGATCTGATGGAAACGCTGCGCCGCGGCGGCGGTCTTTGCCATTTGCATCAGCGCGATCATGCCCTCTTGAATCCGCGCGCCGCCACTTGCGGTCACGGCGACCAGCGGCAATTTTCGTTCGGTCGCGATCTCGAACGCCCGCGCGATTTTTTCGCCGGTGACCGCGCCCATGCTGCCGCCCAAGAAACGAAAATCGAGAACGGCGAGCATCATCTCGCAATTCTCAATTTTCGCGCTGCCGATGAGGACAGACTCGCGCAGATGCGTCTCGCGCTCCGCCGCTTTTACCCGTTTGGCGTACGCGCCTTTCGGCACATGCGTCGAGAGATTTTTTTCGAGTTCAAAAAAAGTTTTGGGGTCGACCAGGCTCTCGATCCGTTTGCGCGCGTCGAGCGGAAAATGATGTCCGCAGCGATCGCACACGCGGAGTTCGCGATAGAGCGGCGCGCGACGCAAATCGAGCGCGCAATCAGGGCACACGAGGCGCGCGCGGCGCGGGAACCGCGTGCCGATTTTTCCCAGCGTGCCGCGCGCGCGGTCCCACCAATTTATTTGAGAAGCAGACTGTTGCATGCGTGCTGACCGACGGTAGACGGTAGACCGCCGATTTCTATTCTGTCGTCTGCCGTCTGTGGTCTGCCGTCACTCTCATTCCACCACCGAATCGTCGGTGATCTCTAGCGCGCGGTCGATGATTTCTAAACCTTCGCGCAACTCCTGTTCATTCACACACAACGGCGGATTGGCGAAAAAATTATTCCAGCGCACAAAGGTAAAGAGACCGTTGTCGCGGAAAAATTTTGCGACGACTGCCATCGGTCCCATCTCCGACGCTTTCGCGTTGAACGGCGCCATAGGTTCGCGCGTCTTGCGATTCTTCACGATTTCAAAAATTGTAAAGAGACCGATGTGCCGCACCTCGCCGACTGACGGATGTTTTTCTTTCAGCTTGTCTTCCTCTTCCGCTAATATTTTTCCCATCTTGCGCGCGTTTTCAATGAGATTATCTTCCTTGTAAACATTGATGCAGGCAATCGCCGCGGCGCAGCCGAGGGCGTGTCCGCCGTAGGTGAGTCCGCCCCACAGCACGTGGTCGTCAAAATATTTCGCGATCTCTTCCGACACAATCGTCGCGCCGAGCGGAACGTAACTGCTGGTCAAACCTTTTGCGACCGACATAATATCCGGCTCGACATTCCAGTGATTCAGCGCGAACCATTCGCCCGTGCGTCCAAAGCCACTCATCACTTCGTCGGCGATGAACAGAATGCCGTACTTGTCGCACAATTCGCGGATGCCCTGAAAGTAACCATCGGCAGGAATAATGATGCCGTTGGTGCCGGTGACGGGCTCCATAATAATCGCCGCAATCGTATTCGCGCCCTCGAATTGAATCGTGTCTTCGACGTGATTGAGACAATCGAGCGTGCACTGTGATTCCTTCGCGCACCAGCGGCAGCGATAGCGGTACGGGTCCATAATATGCACCACGCCGGGAATGCCCGGTTCGCTGGCCCAGCGGCGCGGGTCGCCGGTAAGCGTCATCGCGCCGGCGGTGCCGCCGTGATACGAACGATAGCGCGCGAGAATTTTGTGCTTGCCCGTCACCAGCCGCGCGATCTTGATCGCGTTCTCATTCGCCTCCGCGCCGCCGAGAGTGAAGAAAGATTTTTTCAATCGCTTCGGCGTAATCTCCGCGAGCATTTCACCCAAGACGCCGCGCACTTCGGTCGCGTGATACGGCGAAACGTACGGCAGTTTCGCGGCTTGCTCCTGAATCGCGCGGACGACGCGTTCATCGCCGTGACCGATGTTCACGCACATCAATTGCGAATTGAAATCGAGATAGCGTTTGCCTTCGGGGTCCCAAAAGTAAACACCCTTGGCGTGATCGACCGGAACGGGTTGAAAGTTCGCCTGCGCGCTCCATTCGAACAGCGTGTATTCTTTATTCAGCCGCACGATCTCGGCATTGGACATATGATCGGACTTGACCATTTCGGTGGTAGGTGTTGCCATTCGATTCACTCCATTCTGGAATTTTTCTGCTCGTACAATTCTTTCAACTTGACCCAGCGTTGGCGCACTTGCTCAAGCTCTGCCTCATCATTATCAAGATATAGCATATCCAAATCCCTCGCCCAACAGTAGAGTTCATTCATCAGCGCCAAACGTTCATCCATCGTTTTCGCTTTTGCTTTCTTCAACAGAAATTTCTCTATCGTATTCCACCGCGCGCGATATATTTGCAATTCCGAGCGGGTGATTGGTTTTCTGTTTGCCATAAGTTTTTACATTGTACGGGTTTGAAAGGCGGCGTCAAGGGTCAGTCCGTTTCACGCGGACAAAAATAAAAAACGCGGCAGTGGCTCTATCTGCCGCGCGAGTAGGTTTATAATTATGCTCTAGCAAACCCGACGCTCAGCCACCGCACGCGTCGCTATAAGCGGCTGTTCAGTGCAATGCTAGCCGCTTAGGATTTTGATGATTGCTTCGCGAATTTCTTCGAGTTTTTCTGGTTTCAATGTTCCTACAATGGCGATCATTAGTTTTTCGTTTGCCATGAAGAGTTTTGATGGACGCGCGTAACTTGTTAGCCGCAACATCCCGGACGTAAAGTCGGTGCGCTCAATCACAACTGCTTGTGCATCGCCATAAGGATTGCTCGTGATCTGGCAAAGAATCCAGTCGCTTTGGTTGGCACGCGCAAGCACCACAGCAGGGCGAACTTTGCTGTTGGATAGATCAGAAAATGGAAAGGGTAGAACTATGACGTCGCC
>JBBSHK010000186.1:0-6352 GCA_038253185.1 Anaerolineae bacterium
GAATAGCGAATTGAACCACAGAGACGCAGAGTTCACAGAGGCCGCTTCTCTGTGTTCTCTGTGTCTCTGCGGTGTATCGGATTTCTACTGCACTGAATTTGCGATGGTGAGCAAGTCCACGCTCATTATACTGCCTTGCAGCGCATAGACCATATCGCCTTGCGACCAGAGCAGAATTGACTCTTGCGCTCGCGCGTTCGGAACGCCCTTCATTTGCAAACCCGCGCCGCCGTTGGTCGTGACGAGCAAGCCCTTGTTGCCGCGCACGTCCACTTCGCGAAAGTCCGCCGCGTTTGCCGGAATCGGTACGAGCAAGGTGCTGTGCCAATCAATCGTCTGCGCGAAATTGTGCGCTTCGGTTTTCGACATTCCCGCCGCGCGCAAGGCGATTTCACCTAACTGCGCGAGATCGACACCGGCAGGCAATTCAATCTGCGGGCTGCGCGATTGCGCCAGTGTCACATTTTGCCTGCCCGAAGAGAATTGCATTACGACGCCGGGCGAGGTGCTCACCGTCACGTTCGCGCCGTTCAACTTTTCAGGAATTTTCAAATCGTCAATGCCGAGTGTGTCGAGTACCGCTTGCGCTTTGGCGACATCGGCAGTTACGCGAACTGTCTCGCCGTCGCTCACGCGCGTCGCGCTGAGTTGCAACCCGTTCGGCAAATCTTTCGGCGCGCGCACCTGAAAGCCCGCGAGTTGCGCGGCTTCCGCCGAACTCGAAACTTCCTTCGGCTCGCCCGATTTCTTCACGACCTCGACATTGCTGCCGAGCATCGATTTGAAATCGAGATTGCTGTTTTGCAATTGCTGCAAACGCGCCGGGTCGACGGTGATCGCCGTAAACTTTTTCACGCGAAAGAGATTCAAGAAATCTTGGGCGGCAGCGCGTGCGGGCGGAAAACTAAAGAGCAGCACCGCGGCGAGCAAAATACTCGCGAGCGCCAGCGCGGGACTCCAGCGCGAAAGCGCGGTGCGTGCGCGTATATTTGTATTCATGGGTTGATTGATCCTTTCGTACAGTTGTTTGGAAAATTCAGTTCGTGGTGTTTCTCGAAACCGAGAGAGAAATTCGTCGTCCATAGTTCCTCCTGACCCCGCCTCGCCTCCCCTTGTCAAGGGGCGGTAGGGAGGGGTTCATCCGTCGCTCCGGTCCCACTCCGCGCGCAGATTTTGAATCGCGCGATGCAGGATCGTTCCGACATTTGATTCGCTGAGTCCTGTGACTTGGGCAATGACGCGGTTCGTGAGTTCCGCGCCGTACTTGAGTGAGAGCAACTCGCGCTCGCGATCCGGCAGCCGCGCCAGCAGCGATGAGAGTCTCGCAAAGTCATCGCGTTGTTCCAAAGATTTTTCGGGCGAATCATCCCCGGCGCGTTGTTGGATCGAGTCGAGCGACGGCTCGCGGCGATGTCGCCGAAAATAATCCGCCGCGACATTGCGCGCAATCGTGAGCAGCCACGTGGAAAATGCCGCGCGGTCGCGGCGATAACGTTCCCGCGCGCGCCACGCTTTTTCAAACGTGGTCGAGCACAAGTCTTCGGCAACCGCATTGTCGCCGACGCGGTAACGAAAAAAATTGTATATGCGCGGAAGCTGTTCCGTGTATGTCGCTTTCCAATCCACTGCATCTTCGGATGTCACTGAAGCGAGTTGCCCTGACTTGAACTGAAGTTCGGTTGCCATCACACTATTATACGTGGCTGTGAATAAAGTATCACACGATTCGACAAAGCGAATATAATAACGGTGGTTGCACAATCACTGAGCCTTGTTGGAGGTGATCCAATGGCACGACTTTTGCTTTCTTCGCTCGCGCTCCCACTGCGCACGCGCACAAGCACGCTCGACCAACCTCGCGGCAGCATTTTGTTTGACGCGGCGATAGTCGCGCTGAGCGCGTGGTTTACGATTGGACTGTATTTGGACGGTTGGGCGCACCAGCACATCGGCAACCTTGAAACATTTTTCACGCCGTGGCACGCAGTGCTCTACTCTGGATTTTTCGCCAGCGCGAGCTTGTTGGCGCTGACGTACTTTTACAATCTGCTGCACGGCTATCCAATTCCGCGCGCGCTGCCGGTCGGGTATGAACTGTCGATGCTCGGCGTAATTATTTTTATGATCGGCGGCGTGGCAGATCTGATCTGGCATATTCTGTTTGGCATCGAGGCGAATGTCGAAGCGCTGCTCAGTCCGACGCATTTGGTTCTCGCGTGCGGCGGCGCGCTGATTCTCACCGGTCCACTGCGCGCGGCGTGGCGGCGCGCCGAGGCGCGTAATGATTGGCATTCACTCGCCCCGATGATTTTCGCGATGACATTCTTGTTCTCGTTGTTCACTTTTTTCACTCAATACGCGAATCCATTTGGCTCAACCTACGCGGCGGAAAGCTATCGCCCCTCTGCCGCGAGCACAATAGATTTTTACAATCAGGCGCTGGGGATTATTGGAATCTTGTTGTACAGCGCGCTGTTGCTGGGCTTGATGCTTTTTATGCTGCGGCGGTGGAACTTACCCTTCGGCGCGCTGACGTTGATGCTGGTCGTCAACACCGCGCTGATGGTGTTTATGCGCGACAAGGCGTATTCCCCACACGCGGTGGCGACCGGTCCGCTGCCGTTGATCGGGGTTGCGTTCGTCGCGGGACTCATCGCGGATGCGTTGGTGCGCTCGCTCAAGCCGATGGCGGCGCGACCATTTAACTTCCGGCTCTTTGCCTTCGCCGTGCCGACGATTTTGTTCGCGCTGTATTTTTTCGCGCTGTTAATTTTTGGCGGGGGGATTTGGTGGACAATTCACCTGTGGACGGGCGCGATCCCGATGGCGGGGATTGTCGGATTTTTGTTGAGCTACGCGTTCGTGCCGCCGGCTTTTCCGATGGAAGAAGGCGCGCGCAGTTGAACCAATTGGCAGATGCGTTAAATCGTCGCGTGTAGGGGCAGGTCTCAGACCCGCCCCTACACTTACGGTTCTAACTTTAACCTCGCCTCTGCATTTGCCTCAACCTGTTCGCGCGACCACAGCAGCGGATGAAATTCACCCTTCAACCATTTTTGAATCATATCGTCGTAATGTTTGCTGGCGGGATGTCCCGACTGCCCGGTGGTGTGAATCCCGAGCGACGCATCCCAATCGTTCGGGTCCATTATTTGCCGCCACGACGCGGTGCCAGTTGCGTCCGGCGAAATCGGAAACTTGGGAATGAATGCGCCTTGCCACACCGTGCTCGTGTCGCCGCCATACGGAAACGGACCGCGATTGAAAATCTGGTCGAGCGGTTTCTGCGCGCCGAGCGGATGATTAAAATGCGCCTGGTGCAATTTGCCCCACTGCCACTGAGCGACCTTATCGCCCAACGTTTTTTGTAGAAAATCAAGCGCGTCGTTCAACGCCCGCGCGAGGATTTCTTCACGTGTGACCGGCTTGCCTTCAACATCTGCTTCTAACGCGGCGAGCGGCTTGAACCATTCGCTTTCGTTGTTCGTAAGAATGCGCTGCAAGATCACATAGGCGCGGTCGTGGAATGTCCCGATCATCGGCGAGAGCAATGGATGAAACCCCACGCCGATGTAGTGGTCGGTCAGCTCGCCGAGCCACGGCTCGAACACGCGTCGCATCGCAAAATTTTGCGTGACTTCATAGATTGCGCCCGCAACCGAATCCGCAGTCAGATTGCAGTCCCACTGCCGCACGAAATTCAGCGCCTGTTCGGCGCGATCACGATTGCCATCGAAGACCGGTTGATTCAAAATCTCCGCGCCGAGTTTGTTGAGCAGTCCGCATAAAGTTTTTGCGGGCGCGCAGTATTGATCCACTTGAATCCGCGCGAAATCCTCGCGCGACAATCTTTCTTTTTGCGTGAGCAGCTCGACGATGCGCCGCGCGCGAAAACCGTTCATCGTCTCGTGCGTCAAAAAATGCGGGTACTCTTGACCGACCACCTGATTGTTTGCCGTCGCGAAATAATGCTGCGCGGGATTGTACGACTGCGGCAGTTCTTCGTGCGGAATCCAGCCCGTCCATTCGTACTCGCCCGTCCAACCCGGCGCGGGCGTTTGCCCGATGCCTTTGGCGCGAATCGGAATTTGTCCCGCCATGTAATAACCGATATTGCCCGCACGATCGGCGTAAACAAAATTGAGCGACGGCTCAGTCCAGTGCCGCAGCGCCTCGGTGAATTCGTGCCAGTTGCGCGCGCGATTGATTCCCAATACCGCGTGGCACAAATCGTGCGGCTCGTACCCGACCCAACGTAATGCGAGTCGCGCCCCCTCCCTTATTCCCTCCCCCCTACTACGGGGGAGGGCGAGGGTGGGGGACGCCCCATGATTTTTGATCGGACCATGCCGCGTAATTGTGACATCAACTGTGCGCGGGGTTGATTCACCTTTCACGCGAATTTCTTCGCGGACGATGTTCGCTTTTTCCCACGCGCCTTGATATTCGTACAGCGTTGGATCGTCGGGATGGAATTTTTCGAGATACAAATCTTGTGTGTCGGCGAACGCGGCGGTCGCGCCCCACGCGAGCTCCGCGTTGTGACCAAGCACCACGCCGGGAGTGCCGGGCAGAGAAACGCCAATCGATTCCATTTCCGGTGAGACGAGATGATTCTCGTACCAGATCGCCGGCATCGAGAGTCCGAGATGCGGATCGTTAGCGAGCAGCGGTTTGCCTGTGACGGATTTATTTCCATCGACGACCCAGTTATTGCTCATGCCGCTCACGGCTTGCAGAGGCAGCCATTTCTCCGCCTCGCGATAATGTTCCGCCACGCGATCCATCACTTCAACAAATGTATGCTCGGGAATAATGATCGGATTGTCGGCGGTGTAATCGCCCTGCAAACGCGCCGCGCGCTCTGCTCCCAATTTTGAAATCAATTCGGCGCGCACGATCTCGGCATCCCAATTGAAGGACAGACCCCACGACATCATCTTTGCCCACGCGAGCGAGTCCACCGGTTGCCACGCCTCGGGCTTGAAGCGCAGCAGTGTAAATTCGAGCGGCAGCTTGTTTTGATTCGCGCCGATGAAGGTGTTGACGCCGAGCGCGTATGCTTTGAGCGCGTGCAATGTTTCGGAAGAGGCGTGTGCGATGTCATTCCGCGCGGCGCGTCCGAGTCCGATGATGCGCAGTAGTGAGTCCGCGCTAAAAGTCAGCTCACCAAAAATTTCCGAGAGCCGACCTTGCCCGATACGCCGCTGCAATTCCATTTGCCACAGCCGGTCTTGCGCGTGGACGTAACCTTGCGCGAACAGCAGATCATCTTCATGCTGCGCGTAAATGTGCGGCACGCCCCAGTGGTCGCGAATAATTTCGACGGGCGCATGCAAGCCGCTCACTTTCCGTGTGCCATTCACCTTTGGCAATGGGCGGCGATACAAGTACGCCAGCGCGGTCACCGGCGCGGCGAGCGCGCCCAGAATCAACGCGCCAATTTTGATTTTGCTGTTGTCCATCTGATTACCTCATTCCGTCCACGAAAAACACGAAGGGACACGCAAGTAGAACTCTTATTTGCTATCTGATGTTTGTCGTCTGTCCTCTCAATTCAACTTTTCCAGACACCGCGCGAGCAAATCCTGATTCGCCTGCGCGAACGGTTGAATTTCCAGCGCGCGGCGGAAGGCTTTTGCGGCTTCGGAGTAGCGATGCAGGGCGATGAGGCACAAGCCCATCCCGTGCATCGCGCCAAAATGCGCCGGTTCGCGCTGCACCACTTCGAGACAATCGCCGAGCGACGCTTCATAGTCACCGATCAAATATCGCATCGTCGCGCGACGATTCCACGCCTCGGCGAAATCGGGATAATGCTCGATCAAACGCGTGAGCGCGGCTTCCGCTTGGTTGTACTCCTTCGCCTCGACCAAGCGTTCCGCGTGCAAAAGAATTTGCTCGGCTTCGGGACCCGCCGCGCCGAACCAGAGCTGCCATAATTGTGAGGTGGCGTGCTCGCGCGTCTCCGCGTTCGGGCTGTGCAATCGGCGCAGCAATTCTGCCTTTTCGTCACTCATACAAAAATTTCTCGGAACGAAAATACGTAACCTCACGAGCATAGAGCTTTTGCTTTATTTTAGCAGCTTCTTGGCGGTTTGAATTTGTTGCAGCACCGCCGCGCGTCCGGTGCCACCTTGAATTTCGCGCTGGCGAAGCGAACGCTCCCAATCGAAAACGCCCGACACGTCCACGCCGAAGAGGGGCGAAATGGATTCGAAATCTTGGCGCGTGAGTTGTGACAAATTCGCTCCACGCGTCTCCGCGCGTTTCACTAATTCTCCGACGAGTCGATGCGCTTGTCGGAAGGCAACGCCGCGCTGCACCAAATAATCCGCGAGGTCGGTCGCGA
>JBBSHK010000187.1:0-6330 GCA_038253185.1 Anaerolineae bacterium
ATGATTTGTCCGTCAACAAACGGCGGAGTCCTGCCCAATTTCGTCAAGCGAGCGCGTTCGGCGGCATGCCATTCGGCGGCGCGTGCATCGTACGGAAGAATGGGCATCGAGATGGCGATGACTTCATTCAAATACTTTTCAATGGCGTCGCGTTTTGCCGATGGCGGGAGACGCTGTGTGCCAAACCACAGTTCATGCCACACCACCGAGGCAATCGCGAGATCGTTCTGATGCCGTTGCAAGCGCGCAAGGAGCCGTGCATTTGGCTTGGGGCGTAGCGGCTCTGAGACGACATTCGTATCCAGTAGGAACCGACTCACCAGCGCACCTCGCGTCCCGCCGACTGATCACGCGTATTCTCGAAAGCACGCGGGTCGATTGCGAGATGGTTCAGGGTCGTTTTCGAGCGAAAGTCGGTATATGCTTCCCAAAAGCCGATCTGGGCACGGTGCAATCGTTCATACTCACGGAGCGACAAAAGTACGGCGACTGGCGCCCCGCGTCGGGTTAATTGAATTAGAGAGTGACGCTCAAGCTCATGCACAATGGCAGCCAAATTGTGACGGGCTTGGGCGATGGAATATGTTCTAGACATCGGCGCCTCCAATGGCTATTTATATGGCTATTATAGGGCATAACGAGATAGCTGTCAAACGGCTGCAACCTCGGACTCACCGAGGCTGCAAGATTTAGGATTCAAAGAAGAAGAAATTCCGACGCTCGCGCAGATTGCGTACAAGGACCCGCAGACGAGTGGCAACCCGCGCGACTTGACGCAGAAGGCGTACGAGAAAATTTATCGGCGCAACGTTCGAGTTGGGAAAGTGAAATCGCCAGGAGGTTTCCATGTCCAAGAAAGATAAAAAGCGCAAACATCGCGATGAAGACGATGACGAAACCGCGCTTACGGATAGCGCCGTTGACAATTCGCCCTATGCTGAAAATTCGCAGAATGAGGAGGGACGCGACGGCGAGCGCAAGGGGCTAAAGAAAAAGGTCTATGCAGAAGAGTTGGCGAAGCTCGAAGTCGAGCTGGTCAAATTGCAGGCGTGGATCAAGACGCAGGGTTTGAAAGTTGTCGTCATCTTTGAGGGACGCGACGCCGCGGGCAAGGGCGGAATGATCAAACGCATCACGCAATATCTGAACCCGCGCATCTGCCGCGTGGTCGCGCTCGGCACACCCAACGATCGCGAAAAGACGCAGTGGTATTTTCAACGTTACGTCGCGCAGTTGCCCGCCTCGGGTGAGATGGTGCTCTTTGATCGCAGTTGGTACAATCGCGCGGGCGTCGAGCATGTGATGGGCTTTTGCACCGAACAAGAATACCAGGAATTCTTGCGCTCCTGTCCTGAATTGGAGCGAATGCTGGTGCGCTCGGGCATCATCCTCATCAAGTACTGGTTCTCCGTCAGCGATACGGAACAGGAGCGTCGCTTTCAAGAGCGCATTGACAATCCGACCAAGCGTTGGAAGATCAGCCCGATGGACCTGGAAGCTCGCAAACGGTGGGTCGAATATTCCAAAGCGAAGGATGCGATGTTCGCGCACACCGACATCAAGCAGGCGCCGTGGTATGTCGTGAACGCCGACGACAAACGACGCGCGCATCTGAACTGCATTCATCATCTGCTCAGTCTAATTCCGTATCAGGAAATCAAGCCGGAGCCAATCCAATTACCGCCGGTCGAAAAAGATGCGGGCTACGTGCGCCCCCCGATCACCGACCAGACCTTTGTGCCGGAAGTGTATTAGATCGAGACGTGACAGGTTTACCGATGGACGCTTCCCCCGCACTTGCGCGTCGTGAGAACTTTCGTTTCACCTCGAACGTTGCGCCGAAAACCCGTCACAGTACGTCACGGATTCGGACTGTCATTTCGAGCGAAGCGAGAAATCATGAAAAAACGCAAGATTTCGGCGATGTAGTTCATCGCAACTCGCTCCGCGCGTTCGAAATGACAAATTTTGATTTACCGTGTCAGGTCTCGAGAATAGACGTTGAAAGGATCATGACATTGTGACCTACGAAATCGTCAACAAGCAAGCGAAATACAATTACCTGCCCGAAGAGGGCATCGAGAAAATCCACGAGACCTCGATGAAGGTGCTCGAAGAATTTGGCATCGCCTTCAATCATCCCGACGCGGTGGACGTTCTCGAACGCGCGGGCTGTGACGTAGATCGCGAGGCGATGGGCGGCGCGCCATTGGTAAAATTTCCGCGCAAGCTGGTGATGGAAAACATCGCCAAAGCGCCCGCGGAATTTCCGCTCTACGCGCGCAACCCCGAGCACAATGTCATCTTCGGCGGCGACCATATGGTGCTCGCGCCGGTGTACGGTCCACCGAATGTGCTCAGTCTCGATGACGGTCGGCGCGAGGCGACACTCGCCGACTATATCAATTTCGTCAAGCTCGCGCAGATGACGCCGGACATTCACAACGCGGGCGGCACCATCTGCGAACCGAACGACGAGCCGCAAGAAACGCGCCACCTCGATATGATCTATTCGCTGCTGAAATATTCCGACAAGACGTTTATGGGCAGCGTCACTTCGCCGGAAAATGCGCGCGACAGTGTCGCATTAGCGGCGATTGTTTTCGGTGGCAAAGAAGCGCTGGCGCAAAAACCCGCGATGATCTCGCTCATCAATGTGAACAGCCCACGGTTGTACGACACGCGTATGCTCGACGCGCTGCTCGCGTATGCCGAGGCGCGGCAACCGCTCATCATCACACCGTTCATCCTCGCGGGCGCGATGTCGCCCGTATCGCTCGGCGCGACGCTCGTGCAGCAAAACGCGGAAGCGCTGGCGGGAATTACCTTGACGCAGCTTGTCAGTCCCGGCACGCCGGTGGTTTACGGATCATTTCTCAGCAACAGCGATATGCAGTCGGGCAGTCCGTGCTTCGGCACACCGGAATCGGCGGCGGGACTTTTCGTCAGCGCGCAAATGGCGCGGAAATATCATCTGCCCTTCCGCAGCGGCGGCGGACTGACCGCGTCAAAGATTCCCGACGGTCAGGCGATGTACGAAGCGACGATGGGGTTTTGGCCCACATTCCTCGCGTGCACGAATTTTGTTTTGCACGCCGCGGGTTGGCTCGAAGCAGGTCTAGTTTCATCGTACGAAAAATTCGTGCTCGACATCGAATTAGTGCGGATGATGCAAGTTTTTCTGAAGGGCATTCCACTGGACGAAGAGGGCTTGGCAATGGACGCGTTCGAGGAGATCGGACCCGGAGGATATTTTTTCGGCGCGGGGCACACAATGCGACATTTCCGCGACGCGTTCTATCGCCCGATCATCAGCGACGTGCAAAACTTTACGCGCTGGCAGCAGCGCGGCGCGAAATCCGCCGACCAACGCGCGAACGAACTTTACAAAAAGTGGTTGGCGGAGTACGAACAGCCGCCGCTCGACCCCGCCATTGACGAAGCGCTGCGCGAGTACATCGTAAAACGCAAGCAAGCGATTATGGCAGAAGCGGTCGCATATTGATCGCAAAGGATATTGCTGATCGAAAGATCACAGGAGGTGTGTGGTGGAACGACAATTTGGATCGACCGAAATCATGGACGCGCTAAGGCGACATTTCGGCGAAACGGTTCCTGCGTCACGCGTCGAGGGTCCGCGCGAAATGGCGGAGGCATTGCAGACCGAGCTTGGAATTCGCGCGGGCGAAGCGAGACGGCTGGTCGATGGGTTGATCGACGCGCGCTCGATCCGCTGGGTCGAAGGCGGCGAAACTGCCGCGGGCGCCGCGCCCGGCGCGTTGTCCGGCGTCGGGGGGGTGACTTCGCCGTTTCCTGCGGGCGTAGTGGCGTCTTCCTCGGGAGCCAATGAAGGGTATTGGCTGCTTACCTAATCCTGCGTGCGCGGGGCGAAAAATAAGATCCACGAACGAACTGAAGCGCAGCAGAATTTTTTTCGTGCGCAATCGCGGGGTTCGTGGACCTCTGCTTATGAGGGATTGAATCACTTATGCAAGACCAAGCGCGAGTGGTAATCATCGGCGCGGGTGTGGTCGGCTGCAGCACCGCATATTATTTGGCGCAAATGGGTTGGCGCGATGTGGTCGTGCTTGACGCGGGTCCGTTGTACAAAAATTGGGGCTCCAGTTCACACGCGCCCGGTCTCATTTTCCAACACAATAATTCCAAATGTTTTTGCGCGCTCGCGCAGTGGAGTGTCGAGACCTACTCGACGGTAGACACGTACAAAAAAGTTCCGTCCGTGAATGGGCGTCACCTCTGGCAGGTCGGTAGTCTCGAAATCGCGCACACGCCCGAACGTTGGCGCGAGCTGAAGAGAAAAATCGGCAACGCGCTTGCGTGGGGACTTGAAGCGCATCTGGTCAGTCCTGATGAAATCAAACAGATGGTACCGATCCTGCGCACCGATGATTTGTATGGCGCGTTCTATGTGCCGAGCGATGTGGATGTGAAAACGGTGCCGCTGTTGGAAGCGCTCGTGCGCGCGGCGGAACGCGGCGGCGCGAAATTTTACGCGGACACGCCTGTCACCGACATCGAAGTAAAAAACGGGCGCGTGCAGTCGGTCGGCACGTGGCGCGGGCGAATCAAAACAGAGAACATCGTGTGCGCGGCAGGACTCTGGGGACCGCTCGTCGGCAAAATGGTTGGCGTGAATATTCCGATGACGCCAATGCAGCATCTGTATGTCAAGACCGCTCCGCTCAAAGAACTCGCGGGCGCGAAAGAGGAACTTGAGCATCCGATTGTGCGCTATCAAGACAAAGATTTGTACTTTCGCCAAATCTTTGACGCGTACGGTTTCGGTTCGTACCGTCACGAGGCATTGATTGTTGACCCCGAAGATTTGCCGCAGAACGATCACCCCGCGATGTTTCCATTTACGCCCGAGCATTTCGAAGAATCGATGGACGATGCAATCGAGCGCATCCCCGCGCTGGCGAATGCCGAGATCGCGGAAAAATTCAACGGACTGTTTTCATTCACTCCCGACGGCAATATGAATCTCGGCGAATCGGCGCAGGTGCGCGGCTTTTGGGTGGGCGAAGCGGTGTGGGTCACGCACGCGGGCGGCGTCGGAAAAGTTTTGGCGGAGTGGATGGTCGAAGGTGTGCCCAGCATTGACCTACGCGAGCACGACCTCAATCGCTGGCATTCGTATGCGTTCAGCAAGGATTATGTTCGCGCGCGCGGCGAGCGGCAATATATCGAAGTGTATGACATCATTCATCCTTTGCAGCAGATGGCGACGCCGCGCAACCTTCGCCTGAGTCCGTACCACGAACGCTTGAAAGAACTCGGCGCGGAATTTTTCGAAGCAGCCGGTTGGGAACGTCCGCAATGGTTCAACTCGAATGAAAAATTATTAGGCGACCACAAGGGTTTGCCCCTACCAAAGCGCAATGGTTGGGCGGCGCGTCACTGGTCGCCCATCATCGCGGCGGAACATCGCGCCACACGCGAACGCGTCGGCTTGTTTGATCTCACCGCGTTCACGAAAATCGAAGTGACCGGACCCAAGGCGCTGGATTTTTTGCAATCGCTCACGGCCAATCAGATGAACCAACCAATTGGCAAAGTCACCTACACCGCGATGTGCAATGAGCACGGCGGCATCGAAGCGGACTTGACCGTGACACGCCTCGGCGAGAATAGGTTCTGGGTCATCACTGGCGGCGGCATCGGTATGCACGACCTCGCGTGGATGCGAAAACATTTGCCAAGTGATGGAAGTGTTTACTTGAACGACATCACGTCGAGTTGGTGCGCGCTTGGATTGTGGGGACCGCGCGCGCGCGAGGTGGCGCAGCGCGTCACGCGCTCGGATCTCTCGAACGACGCGTTTCCTTATCTCACCGCGCAGCAGGTGTGCATCGGATTTGTGCAAGCCCGGATGATTCGGATTTCATACGCGGGCGTATTGGGTTGGGAGATTTACGCGCCCACGGAGTACGGATTGAAATTGTGGGACACGTTGTGGGACGCGGGAAAAGATTTTGGCATCATCGCAGTCGGCGGCGGCGCATTCGATTCGCTCCGATTAGAAAAAGGTTATCGCTTGTGGGGCGCGGACATTCACAGCGAATACAATCCGTACGAAGCAGGCATCGGCTTTGCGGTGCGATTGAAAAAAGGAGAGTTCATCGGTCGTGACTCGTTGTTGAAAATCGTAGGGGCGAGCGGCGGCTCGCCCAAATTAACGCGTAAATTGTGCTGCCTGACGATTGAAGATCCAGATGTCGTTGTGATGGGCAAAGAACCAATTCTCGACGGTGACCGCGTGCTCGGCTATGTCACCAGTGCGAATTTTGGCTACACCGTCGGGAAGAG
>JBBSHK010000188.1:0-6313 GCA_038253185.1 Anaerolineae bacterium
AACCCCGTGCGAATTTATTGGCTCGGCGTGGGAGTGGGCGCATTCGGTTTTACTTTGCCCGCTTTCTGGTTGCCGGGTACGGCGATAATTAATTGCGCCACGAGCTTGCCGTCGGTGCCGGGCTGACCGATTACGATCACGCTGGCGCCCGAGCCAAGTGCGGAAGCTTGCGCCAATTGAAAACCCTGACCGAATACTTGAACCTTGCTGTCGAGACTGACAGTCTGCGCCCCATCTTTGGTCGTCAAAGTGAGCGATTGGGCAGATGCCGACTGCACTTGACCGAGTTGAATGTTCGACTGGGCATAGTTGCCCGGCACCGCGATGACGGCGCGCGGCTCCAGTGATGCCTGATCTTTTTTCGCGCCGAGCACGAGCAATTTGTCGCCCGGCTTGATGTCGCTGACACTCGCATTCGGTACACCGACGCGGATCACGCGCGAGTCGGCGCCGATTTGCAGCGTCTGCGTCTTGCCGTTCGCGGCAGAGACCGTAATCGCGGATCCATTCACCGACGCAACGGTACCGAAGATGCCTGCGACTGCGGCGGGTACTGTCTTGCCCGGTTTCGTATTTTGTTTCGCCGTGCTCGGTGCTGTCGTTGCCTCCGCTGTGGGCGCTATGGTAGCTTGCGCGGCGACAGCGGTGGGTGTTTGATTCTGCATCGCCGCGAGCACGTTGCCTCCGGCGTTATTGAACCACCAAAAGCCAACACCGGCGAGAGCGAGACAGGCGAAGAGTAATAGTGCTGCCAACCCGATTGAAATTTTTTGCCATTTGTTCATTTTCAACTCACCTCCAGTTTTATGACCACATTATCATTTCTGGAAGTTAGTCCAATATGATCGCGGTGTAAACTGGTTGTAAAAAGACACCGGATGGGGAACACCGAGACGCGAGATCATTTCGCATCTACCCTTCCGTCGGTGGTCCTTCGTCCCACGTCACCTTTAGCCGGAAGCCATACGCTAAAGGTGGTGCCCTCGCCTTCTTGGCTTGAGACTTGCACGCGCCCGTGATGAGCCGCTACGATTTCTTTGACAATGGCAAGTCCGAGACCGCTCCCGCCCGCTTGCCGCGCGCGGTCAGCCCGGTAGAATCGCTCGAACAGTCGTGGCAAGCTCGACGGCGGGATTCCAGTACCGTTGTCGCTAACGCGAATCACCGCCCAAGTTTCGCTTGCTTCAGCACTTGGGCGCGAATTCCCGCGCGGCGCGGGAGTGGTCTGTATCGCCGCTGCGGCGCGGACGTCCACGCGCCCGCCGGCGTGATTGTACTGGATGGCGTTATCAATCAGATTCGCGACCACTTGCTCCAGGCGCCCGGCATCACCGACAATCGGCGGAGGTGAATCGACCGAAAGATTCAGTGTAACGCCTGATGCGGCGGCGCGCGACTGAAAACGCGCGACCCACGCGGGCAAAACAGAAGCGAGGTCGAGTGTCTCGCGTTCGAGCGGAACTTCGCCGGTGTCGAGACGCGCGAGCGTGAGCAGATCGCCAACCAGCCGCGCCATCCGCTGCGATTCCGCATAAATTAATTTTCCCGCGCGCTGCGCGCTGGCGACATCGCGCGTCGCGCCTTCGGCAATCGCCTGCGCGAATCCTTGAATCGAAGTCAGCGGCGTCTTGAGTTCATGCGAAACGTTCGCGACAAAATCTTTTTGCTTCTGCTGCGAATGCTGCACCGCGCGCGACATCGTGTTAAAGCTCGCGCCAAGACGCCCGATCTCATCCTCGCCGCGCACCGGAATCTGTTGCTCATAATTGCCGCGCGCGATCGCTTCACTGGCGCGGGTCAATTGACCCAGCGGTTCTGAGATCGAGCGCGCGAGCAAGAGTGCGATGAGGATCGCAACCACCATCGCGATTGCGCCTGCCGTCAGTAGCGGCTGCGCCAATTCTTCCAAGCCTCCGACAAACGGACGCACCACTGCCGCGAGCACCAAGAACTGCTGCGGCTTGCCGGGGCGGTTGATGGGCGCGATGGCGAAGGAGAGATCGCGCCCGCCGACAACTTGATCGCCCGTGGCGAATGGTCGGCGTCCGAGATTTGGTACAGATGCCGCGCGCGTCAGAACCTTGCCCGCCAATTCATTCTGCGAGTCCGCGAGAATTTTGGTCGTGTTATCGAGCACCAGCACACGCCACGACTTGTCGACCTGATCCTGAAGGTCGGCGGTGATATCCGTCGGCGCGATGCCCTGATTCGCCATCGTGCGCGCCTGAATCGCCGCGGGACCGAGGGCATCGGAGAGCCGCTGCTTCAGAATGCCGCGTTGAAAGTCCTGCAACAAAAGTAGCAGTCCCGCGCCCGCGATCATCAGCGTCAGCAGGATGACGATAATGTAGGAGAGAATCAAACGCGAGCGCAGCGAGTTGAACATCGATAAATGGAAACTGAAGTCAAGCCACCAATTTGTATCCGACGCCCGTGACCGTTTCAATCTCAGTTTTCGCGCCCGCCAATTTTTTTCGCAGGTGCGCGACGTGGACATCGACCGTACGCGTCTCGCCCGCGAAATCATAGCCCCACGCGACCTGAAGCAGGCGTTCACGCGTGAATACAATACGAGGGTTTTGCATCAGCACCGCGAGCAGATCAAATTCTTTCGCGCGCAAAGCGACCGACTTGCCCTCGACCTGCACTTCGCGACGATCGAGGTCGATCGTCAAATCGCCCACCGACACCTGCTGGGTCTTGAGGGCAATCGTGGCGCGACGGAGGATCGCTCTGACGCGCGCCACCAGTTCGCGCGGGTTGAAGGGTTTGGTCAAATAGTCATCGGCGCCAAGCTCCAGCCCGACGATTTTATCAACTGCTTCATCGCGTGCCGTCAGCATAATGATTGGCACGTCGCTCTGCCCGCGGATGCGGCGGCAAACTTCGAAACCATCCAGCTTGGGTAGCATCAGGTCTAGCACGATCAGGTCCGGCTGGTGCGCGTGGAACAACTCGAGCGCGCGTTCGCCGTCGTACGCCGCTTCCACCCGAAAGCCGTCGTTCTCAAGGTAGAGCCGCGCCAGCTCGGTAATATTTTTTTCGTCGTCAACCAAAAGAATCGTGGGCATCATGAACGCGAAAAAATTATAGACCGGCTATCGAGTCGTGTCAATAAAAATCATAGTTCATCGCGAATATAATCGCCGGGTTAACACAATGTTAGGGCTCTGTAAAAAAATCCATTGACCCGATGAGTCGGCTGCGCGGGACTTTGAAACAGGCATAGTGCTGCGGCACTATTGTTGCGTTGGGGGACTCTTCTTATAATGTGCGCGTCGCTTGAAAATCGGGACTGCTGCAACCGATCATTTGTTTACTTGCCGAATTCCGGCGGAGGTGTTTAATGCGTAAACCGTTTATCGCTCTGTTTACGGTCGCTCTCTTGGTCAGTGGATTCACCACGCTGCCGGCGTTCGCCGGTTTCGGCTTTGAAGACCCGCAGCTTTGCGTGAATGGTGCCTTGCTGAGCGTTGTCCCTGGCGCGGCAACAGATGTTTACGTCTCCGTACCCGCATACGCCTATGTCGATTTCCAAGTAGCGGGTTGTGGTGGGGACCCAAGCTTGCCCGTGGTAGCCGCATCCAACGTGAGCTATAGCGACAAGGACAAGATTGCGGTCAGTGTCAAAGCCGCGGATGGGACGAGCGTCGTCTTTGCTTACAACGGTTCCGTGCAAACAAAACTTGCTGCGCTCGGACTCGCGCGGGCGAAATTTCCTCTGAAATGAATTCGTTTCGACCAATCGAATCAAGAGAGCAGCCGATCGGCTGCTCTCTTGATTTTCGCGACAGTAGATTGTTCCCAAGTACGCGCTTCCCATTGAGAACGCGCGAGGGCGATGCTACAATCATCAGAGCGTTGACAACCAAAAAATCGCGCCGGCTACGCGACCATCGGGGGACTCGAAAGGTGAAATATGAAGTCCTTGATCACGGTCCTAGCGGTTGCATTCTTATTCGCATTGTGTCTACTGAACACAAGCTCTGCTCAAGCCGGATTCGGTTTCGAAGATCCGCAGTTGTGCGTGAACGGCAAACTCTTGATGATTGTGCCGGGTAGTCCGGCATCAGTGTATGTCTCGGTGCCACCCGATGCTGTGGTCGATTATAGCGCCAACCATTGTGGCGGAAAAAATAATTTCTCGATCCCGGCGGCGAACGTTAGCCGCAATGGAACGAGCCAGATGACCGTTACAGTTGCGACAATGTCGAACACCGAGATTGTGTTCTCATACGACGGGACAACCGTTACGCGCAGTAATTCGAGTGGCATCGTCGCCGCCAAGTTCAAGCTGCCCTAAAAGCACCTAGCAAACCGCATGCCCAAGTTATTCTTGCTTGCTAACTGTCAATTCGAGCAGCGTCTGGCGAAGGGTTTGCGTTCGCCTGCGTCGAGTGGCACATCCCAAGATGGCACAGCCACTTGGGAAAATCTCGATTGGCAAAACAGAGATTTTCCCTCAGACCATGAGGGACCGCGGGGCTCGCTTCACTCGAAATGACAGAAAAACTTGCGCCTCGAGTTAGCACAATGAAGAACTCCCAGCAGTAAACCTTCCCGACGTACTCAATTCCAGGAATTAAATTTGCTGTGCCCGCGTTTTGCTAGGTGCTTTGACTCACACCCATTCGCTCGATCAGGGCAATCCGCGACGCGGATTGCCTTTTGTTTTTTAACTGAGCCCGAGCAAAAATCATTGCAGCCCTGTAACACATCGGCTATAATGCCACTGGATCGCTCTCCCGCCGATCAAATCTTTTACAACTTTTTTCAACACCTCGATGGACGTATTGCTTGCGTCTGACTGAACCAGCGCGGCGATAACCGTCTTGGGTGAATTCAGTCTTGAAACAGGTTGTAATCTCTCAATCGTAAGCACGCCATGGCAATCATCTGTTCCAAATGCGGACACGACAACCCGAGTGGCATGTCCGTTTGCGCCCAGTGCGCTGCACCTCTGGCGAACCTCTGCCCCAACTGCGCTTTCGAAAATCCCATCGGTTTTAAATTCTGCGGCAACTGCGGCGCCAACCTGCTGACCGCTATGATCGCGCGCGGCTCGGATCCGGAAACCCTTCGCCGGCTCCAGGGCTATATCCCCGGTCACCTCATCGAAAAAATCCTGCGCGTCGGCAAGCAAATCGAAGGTGAGCGCCGCACCGTGACGGTGCTCTTCTCCGACGTCGTCGGTTTTACCTCCATCTCAGAACGACTCGATCCGGAAGAAGTCTATGCAATCATCGACGCGTCGGTCGCCGCCTTCCGCGATGAAATCTATAAACACGAAGGCACGCTCGATAAATTTATGGGCGACGGCGTGATGGCGCTCTTTGGCGCGCCCGTCGCCCACGAGGACGATCCGGCGCGCGCGATTCGCTGCGCGCTCGGTATGCAAACCGCGCTGCGCCGCGTGAATGAAGAGATGGTGGCGCAACATGCGATGGAACTCCAAATCCGCATCGGGCTGAATCTGGGGACGGTGGTCGTCGGTGACATCAGCTCGGATCTGAAAATGAATTACACCGCGTTGGGCGACAGCGTGAACGTTGCCGCGCGTCTCCAATCCGTCGCCGAACCCGGCATGATTCTTGCGAGCCGCGCGGTCTATGAGCAAACACGCGCGCTGTTTGAATTTCGCGAACTGGGCGCGATTCGCGTCAAGGGTCGGGTCGAGCCGGTTGAGATTTTCGAAGTAGTCGGGGCGCTGCGCGAACCGGGGCGAGTGCGCGGCATCCCCGGCATCACCGCGCCGATGGTCGGACGCGAAAAAGAATTCGCGCAGGTCAAGTCGGTGGTGGATGATTTGCTGTCCGGCAAGAGCGGCTCTGCCGTATTGATTAGTGGCGATCCGGGCATCGGCAAATCACGTCTGACTGCTGAATTGAAAAGCTATATGCTCGACAAAGCGGTAGGCGTTTACGAAGGCGGCTGTTTCGCCTATGGGCAGTCCGCCTATCACGTTTTCACCAATTTGCTGTCCGCGTATTTCGAATTGCGCGCGGATGATTCGCCCACCGTGGTTCGCGAAAAAATTGAAACGCGCGTGCGCGCGGTCTTGCCCCCTGACCAAGCCCTCGCGGAGGTTCTACCTTACATCTATCAATTGCTCTCGGTGCAGAATATCGAAAAAGAAATGGTGGACCGCATCCGCCATCTCGAACCCGCGCAGCTGCGCCAACAGACCTTTCTCGCGGTGCGAGATCTCTTCCTGGCGCACGCGCGTCAAGAACCACTGCTCCTAATTTTTGAAGACCTGCACTGGATCGACAAGCTGTCACTCGACCTCCTATATTTCCTCTTTAATGCCGTC
>JBBSHK010000189.1:0-6300 GCA_038253185.1 Anaerolineae bacterium
GTTGCGCGCGTGCAAGGCGCAAGACCTATTCGCTGGCGAATCTACATTGCATTGGGTAAAGTATATCAAGCTCAGGCGCGCCGCGAGGCGGCGGAAGATGCTTTTGCCATCGCGCGCGCCATCATTGCAGAACTCGCTACCGATGTCACGGACATTAGCTTGAGAGAGAATTTTGTCAAGCGCGCTGGCGCATTGATTCCGCGTTTACGCGACTTGTCACCGCGCCAATTGGCGAAACGCGAATTTAGTGGACTGACCGAACGCGAGCGACAGGTCGCGGCGCTCATCGCACAAGGAAAATCGAATCGAGAGATTGCCGACGCGCTGGTCGTCAGCCACCGCACCGTCGAGGTACACATCGGCAACATCATGTCCAAGCTCACCGTCAGCTCGCGTTCTCAAATTGCCGTTTGGTCGGTAGAGAAAGGATTATTGCGGATGGCAAAGTAGGGATCTTAAAGCACCAAACAAAACGCGGGCGCATTGCCCAGGATTTGCTAAATGCAGCACAGTCGAAGATCTGGCACATCCTGATGGCTGTGCCATCATGGACTTTAGGGCCGGCGAAATTTCCGTACGTGCAATTTCATTTTGTTAGGTGCTTTTAGGAGATGAATTTCAAAAAGCCCGTATGCATTTTTGCGTACGGGCTTTTTATTTCAGGCGCGGCATCAAAAAATCTACGTGTTTTCCACAATGCCAAATAGAGATTCATCCGATAAGATGCTGCCAGTATCAATTCCCAAACTGGAGGTTACGATGTCAGCTCAAGAAAATGCCAAGCTCGCGCGAGACCTTTACGCCTTGTTCAACGAACATCAGCTCGAAAAAGCCGATGCATTGGCGACCGCGGATGTTGAAGTCTTGCTAGTTCCGTTCAACCAGACCTTTCGCGGTCGCGAAGGTTTTCTGCAGTTCATGTCTGGGTTTGAACGCGCCTTCCCCGATCTCGTCATCACCGTGGCGAATCAAGTCGCGACCGAAGATCAAGTGGTCAGCGAATGCACGTGGACTGGTACCAATACGGGACCGCTCGTCACTCCCGCGGGCGAGATTCCGCCGACGGGCAAGCGCGTGGAGGGCGGACGATTTTGCGAAGTCTGGAAGATTAAGAACGGCAAGGTCGCGATTCTCCATAACTATCAGGACGCCGCGAGTTGGCTGCGACAACTCGGTCTCGTCTCGTGACTTACATGCAACAAAAATTTCTGAGAGCAATTCAGTCAAGAAAAGCCAATTCATTCTGGAGGCAGCAACATGTCAACTGAAAAAAACAAACAGGTAGTCCACCGTTTCTATCAAGCGTTCAACACGGGCAACGTGGACGCGCTAGATGAATTGATGGCGGCAGATGTGATTGACCACAATCCGGGTCCGGGGCAAGCTCCCGGCATTGAAGGCTTTAAACAATTGTGGCTGCTATTCCGCGGGGCGTTCCCAAATATCAAAATCACCGTTGATGATCTGATTGCCGAAGGTGACAAAGTGGTGGCACGCGCGCCGGCGCGCGGCACGCAGCAAGCCGAGTTCTTGGGGATTCCCGCGACAGGCAAATCGGTGACGATCGCGGCGATCGAAATTTACCAGATCGAGGAGGGCAAGATTAAGCAGGTCTGGCACCTGGAAGATTTGCTCGGTCTGATGCAGCAACTCGGCGCACTACCCTCGCCCGAACCCACCGGTCTTTGATACAAATGAAGAGGGCGGGAATCACTCCCGCCCTCTCTCGTACTTTCAAGCGGTGCGCGGTCCTGCGTCGCGTACCTCTTGCCGCACCAGGTCTGCGAACTGCTCAAAATTTTTCGCGAACATCCGCGCCAGTTTATGGGCTTGCGCGTCGTAGGCGTCTTTATCCTTCCACGTATTGCGCGGCAGCAATATTTCGTCGGGTACGCCGGGGACACGCGTCGGGACTGCGACGCCAAAAATCGGATCGCGTTCGGTTGAAACACCATTCAGCGCGCCGTTCAACGCCGCGCGCACCATCGCGCGGGTGTACGCGATTTTCATCCTGCGCCCCACACCATACGCTCCGCCGCTCCAGCCCGTATTCACCAACCACACTTGCGCCTGATGCTGTTCGATGCGCTCGCCCAACATTCGCGAGTACACGCTCGGATGACGCGGCAAAAAAGGCGCGCCGAAACAGGTGCTGAAAATCGGCTCGGGCTGGGTCACCCCTCGCTCGGTCCCCGCGACCTTGGCGGTATAGCCGGACAAAAAGTGATAGCGCGCCTGCGCCGTGCTCAAGCGCGAGATGGGCGGCATTACGCCGAACGCGTCGGCAGTGAGAAACAGAATATTCACAGGATGCTCGCCCATTCCGCTGCGCGAGGCGTTGCCAATAAAGCTGAGCGGGTACGAGGCGCGTGTATTCTCGGTGAGCGAATCATCGTTCAGGTCCATCTCGCGCGTCTCGGGATCGACCACCACATTTTCCAGAATGGCGCCGAACATTCGCGTGGTTGCATAAATCTCCGGCTCTGCTTCCTCCGACAGCCGAATCACTTTGGCATAACAGCCCCCTTCAAAATTAAAGACGCCGTGATCGCTCCAGCCGTGCTCGTCATCGCCAATCAAGATTCGCTCCGGGTCGGCAGAGAGTGTGGTTTTGCCGGTCCCCGACAATCCAAAAAAGATTGCGACGTCCTTGTCCGCGCCAATATTCGCCGAGCAGTGCATCGGCAACACACCCTGAGCGGGCAGCACGTAGTTCAGCGCCGAGAAAATGGATTTCTTGATCTCGCCGGCATAACGCGTTCCGCCGATGAGAATCAGGCGCTCGGCGAAATTTACCAAGATGAAAACTTCCGACCGTGTTCCTTCCTGCTCGGGGCGTGCGCGAAAACTTGGCGCATCGATGACCGTCCACTCGCGCCGCGTCATGTCAGCCGCGCTGGGTTCACCCCGCAAAAACATATTCTGCGCGAACAAGGAATGCCACGCGTATTCGGTGATTACCCGCACTGGCAGACGATAACGCGGGTCTGCTCCGGCGGACAATTCCTGTACAAAGAGATCGCGCGTGCGCAGATGCTCCCACAGGCGCTTCTGCACGGCTTGGAATTTCTGAGGGTCGATGGGGCGATTGGTCGCTCCCCACCAAATGTCTTGCTCGCTCGACGGCTCACGCACAATGAATTTATCATCGGGCGATCGTCCGGTGTGGGGCGTGGTGATTGCAACGAGCGGTCCCTCGGCGGCAATAATTGCTTCGTCGCGCGCGAGGGCGTGCTCGTACAATGTCGCCGCGGGCAGATTCCAATAAATTTGTCCTTCGGTCTCGATGCCAAGATCGGCTAAACCGTGATCGACAAAACGAACAGCCATTCCCCAGCCTCCGCAGTTACGGCTGATACAATCGTCGCGCGAACGAGCGCGCGAAATTGTATCCCATTTGAAGAACGATTCACTTAAAAATCTGTTTCATTGAGTATAACACTTGCGCGGTTTAATTGATACGCGGCGCGGTTGGAACAAGTCACGCGTGCAAACTCCATTCGTTTATTCTGATGCGCCTGCCATTTTCAGTATTGAAAATATTTTGGGCGCGTGTATTTGCTTTGATGCTTGAAGGGTATATAATTCAAAGAGTCGACTTTACAATGGAGTAAATGATCAATGATGATGACACCCACAGTCCAAGTTGCCAAAGGTCTCGAGGGAGTTGTCGCGGAAGCTACGGTGCTGAGCGACGTGCAAGGTCAAGTCGGTCGCTTGTTATATCGCGGTTACGACATTAACGACCTCGCCAATAATTCCACTTTTGAAGAAACAGTCTATCTCCTCTGGTACGGCTCACTCCCAACTCGAACTGAATTAAAAGATTTCACGTCAAGACTCGCGGCAGCACGCGCCTTGCCACAAAGTGTGCTCGACGAAATGAGCGGGTGGCCCCGGCAAGCGGAGCCGATGGAAGTCCTGCGCACAACGGTTTCATTGCTCGGTCTGTACAACCCGGACCGGGATGACAAGTCCGATACGGCGCGCCGCGAGAGTGCGCTTCAGCTTACGGCGCAGATGGCGACCATCACCGCTGCGTGGAATTCGATTCGCCAAGGGCGTACGCCCGTCACCCCGCGTTCCGACCTGCACCACGCCGCGGATTTCCTGTATATGCTGAATGGCAAGGAGCCGGATCCCGAAGCCGCGCAGATTATGGATGTCGCGCTGATTCTGCACGCCGATCACAGCTTGAATGCTTCGACCTTTGTCGCGCGTTCGGTCGCGTCGACGCTCAGCGATATGTATTCTGCCATCACCGCGGCGCTCGGCGCGCTGAAAGGTCCACTACACGGCGGCGCGAACGAAGAAGTGATGCGAACGCTGATCAAACTGGATAATGTGAGCGCAGTCGAGCCGTTTGTAAATTCTGAATTGGACGCGCATCGCAAGATTTCAGGATTTGGACACCGCGTTTACAAAGCCGATGATCCGCGTGCCCTGCACCTGCGTCGCATCGCGCGCGACACGGCTGAGCACACCGGCAACCGCAAATGGTTTGATATGCAAGAAAAAATGCGCGAGGCTGTGACCCAGCGGAAAAATTTACCGGTCAATGTGGACTTTTATTCCGCGTCGGTCTATTACGCGCTCGACATTCCAATCGATTTGTTCACGCCGGTTTTTGCTATCAGCCGCATCGCGGGTTGGACTGCACACGTTCTGGAACAATATGGCGACAACCGGATTGTTCGTCCCGACGCGCTCTATACCGGCGAACACGATCGAGCTTACATTCCAATTGAAAATCGATAGTTGACGATGTTGTTAACGCGTTTGAACAAAGAGACAGCGCTGTCTCTGGAAGCCCTGCGTGCGGCTCTGGTTGCAGAAGGGTTTCATGTGTACGAATGGGCGGACCCACCCGGGACAGTCTACCCAGTCCACACACATGATTATCACGAAGTCCGCATTGTGGTGCGTGGGCAGTTGCGGATTGGTCTGCCGGAGACGGGTGAAGAATTTATTTTGCAACCTGGAGATCGTCTGGACGTTCCGGCGGAGGCGCCGCACTGGGTGGATGTGGACTCGACCTCGCACGTCGTGTACTTGACCGGCACGAAATCGAGCAACGGCAATCGATGAGCGCGCGATACGCGACTCGTCTCGGCAGGCTGAATGGGCGGATGGTGTATAATGCACGCATTCGCTCTTTTCTCGTCAGTGAAATGTTCTCGTCCACCAAAACGCAGCGCCAACAAAGTCGGTGCAGCCACAATGAAGGATCTTGACCTCGTGCAGCGATGGTGCGCCTCGCAAGTGTTTCGTGATGAATCTTGACGGCAACCTTATCGTTTGAAGCGGAGCAATTATGCGGAAGAAAATTTCAGTAATTGGTGCAGGGAAAACGGGCGCGACCACCGCACAACGATTGGCTGAACGAAATTACGCCGACATTGTTTTGTTCGATGTGGTCGATGGTCTGGCAGAAGGCGAAGCGCTCGACTTGCTCGAAGCAGGTCCGGTGGTCGGCTATGATGTTTCCGTTACAGGTGTGACCGTGAAAGATGGCGCGGGTTACGAGCAGCTTGCCAACTCGGACATCGTGGTGATGACTGGCGGCATCGCGCGCAAGCCCGGTATGAGCCGCGACGATCTTGTCAAGACGAATCAAAAAATTATGCACGGCTGGGCCGAAGCGATGGCAAAGTACGCGCCCGATACGATCCTGATCGTGCTTAGCAATCCGGTCGACGCGATCACACAGTACGCCGCGCACGTGACGCAATTCCCGCGGCAGCGTGTGATCGGGCAGGCGGGCATTCTCGACAGCGCGCGTTTTCGCACCTTCGTCGCGCGGGAACTGGGTGTGTCGGTGCAAAACGTCGACGCGTATGTGCTCGGCTCGCACGGCGATGCGATGGTACCGCTGCCCCGTTACACTACGGTCGCGGGTGTGCCGCTGACGGAACTCTTGCCCGAAGCGCGCGTGAACGCGTTGGTGCAGCGCACCCGAGACGGCGGCGCGGAGATTGTAAATTTGCTCAAGACCGGTTCCGCGTTTTATGCGCCGAGCGCCGCGCTGGCGGAAATGTGCGATGCGATCATTTACGACAAGAAAAAAATTCTGCCGTGCACCGTGCGGCTGGACGGCGAGTACGGTTTGAGTGGCGTGTTCGCGGGTGTGCCGGTGAAAATGGGCGCAGGCGGCGCGGAAGAAATCGTACAGTGGAACTTGAGCGACGAAGAAACCGCCGCGCTGCAAAAATCCGCGAACGCGGTCAAAGAAGTTTTGAAGGTGATGGGGATCGCGGCAAGTTGAAAGTGCAAAGTTAAAAGTTAAAGGTTGGAATGTTA